>JBEKGP010000013.1:0-40066 GCA_050012735.1 Candidatus Dormibacteria bacterium | reverse complement strand
TGGCGAAGACCGGCCTCGATGAGCGCCTGGGCGAGCACCGTGGCGGTGGTGGTGCCGTCGCCGGCGATGTCGTTGGTCTTGGAGGCGACCTCCTTGACCAGCTGGGCGCCCATGTTCTCGAAGGGCTGCTCGAGCTCGATCTCCTTGGCGATGGTCACACCGTCGTTGGTGATCGTCGGCGAGCCGAACTTCTTGTCGAGGACCACATTGCGGCCCTTGGGGCCGAGGGTGATCTTCACCGCGTTGGCGACGGCATCAACGCCGCGCTTGAGAGACGCGCGCGCGTCCACGTCATAGATGATTTGTTTAGCCATGAACCTCCTCCACCGCCTGCCCGGTGGGCAGGGCTCCTGGAACGGTCGGGATGAAGCGTCAGCGGCCATCTTAGCACTCGGGGCAGGCGAGTGCTAGCGGCCCAGGTCGTCGAGTGCCAGCGGCCCCCCGGGTGCCACGACGACGCCGGAAGGGGCAACGGGGCCCGCGCGAGTCACCCCGCCGCGAGCGCTCGCGGAGCCTGGTAACCGAAGCGAGCGAATATGATCGTCAGATGCCGGCCAAGCGCCCGCTGATCCGCCGCACCGCGGCGCTGGCCGCCGTCGGCGGTGCCGTCGCGCTCTCCCTGAAGGCCCTCTCCCGTCCCCGACCGGGTGCCGAGCGCCGCCTCATGGACTGGGACGCGGTGCGCCGCAGCGCCAGGGCCAGGTCAGGGCAGCGAACCCCGCTGAGGCGGGATCAGGCGGAGCGGCTCGCCGCCCGCTACGACGCCATCGCGGCCGAGATGGTGCCCCTGATCGCCGAGGTGTGCGGCGCGCCGCCGGCGGCGGTCCCCCGCGTCACCGTGCTGGACCGCCACGGTTTTATCGACGCCAACCTGGAGATCGTCCGCCGCCTGCTCGAGCCCGCCGTGGAGATGCGCGGCCCATTCCCCGAGACCACGCTCACCGCGCTGGGCAGGCGCCTAACCAGCCGTTACGTCGGTGAGGTGCTCGGCTTCATGGCCCAGCGGGTGCTGGGCCAGTACGACCCGGTGCTGATGCTCCCGACCCCGGCGTTCGCCCCGGCAGCCGGGCGCGCCGGCGATGCGGTGGAGCGGCCGCCGGCCGCCCTCTACCTGGTCGAGCCCAACGTCGTGATGCTGGAGCGCGGCCAGGACGCCCCACCCGAGGCGTTGCGACGCTGGCTCATCCTCCACGAGGCGACCCATGCCTGGCAGTTCGAGGCCCACCCCTGGCTCGGCCCGCACCTCGGAAGCCTGATGAACGAGCTGGTGGCGTCCGGAATCGGCGAGGGCACCGGCGATCCCGAGCCCCGCGGCCTCACCTCCGAGGCGCTCCGCCGGATGGGCGTCGCCGTCGCCGGCCAGCTCCGCGGGATCGGCCGCCTCCAGGCGATCATGAGCGTGCTGGAGGGCTACAGCAATCTCGTGATGCACCGGGTCGGACGGGGCCACATCGAGGACTTCGACAAGCTGGAGGCTGCCTTCCACCGGCGCCAGGCGGAGCGCAGCCTGATCGAGCGGCTGATCCTCGGATTGACCGGGATCTCGCTCAAGATGCGCCAGTACGACCTCGGCGAGCGCTTCTGCGAGGCGCTCATCGCCGCCGGCGGCTACCGCCTCCTCAACCGGGTGTGGGACGGCCCTGAGATGATGCCGACGATGGCTGAGGTTCGCGCCCCCGACCGCTGGATCGCGCGGATCCGGCGAAACGGCTAGAGCCGGCGCGGCGTCCAGTTTGACGCGCCCGAAGCGGGCTGAAGGTCTCCCCGAGACAGCCGCCCCCTCTCCCGACGACACCCGGTACGACCTGGTCCACGTCAGGCCCCGTCCCTGGGACGCGGGCCGCATCCGGACCGCCTCCCTGCTCCAGCTCGACTTCGAGTTCGCGGGCTCCTCGCTCTCCCTGGACGCCGCCCGGGCGCAGCGCCGAGCCCACGACCGCCATGGCATCTCCACGCTCATCGTGCCGGCCCGCTACGGCGCCGCCGCGATCGGCATCGCGGAGGCGGCGCTGCACGCACTGGCTGCCGCGCGCCCGAGGCGGAAGGGGGTGCGCCCCGAGATGCCCCGGCTCCAGGCAGACCACCCCATGTTCTTCACCTTCCAGATCTCCACGGGCGAGATCTCCGCGGCCGAGCCGGGAGCGCCGGCGGGCTCGGCGGGGCTTCTCGTCAACGTGGACAAGTGCGACGGCCACGTCTGGAGCGCCGAGGAGATGGCCGCCTACTTCACCCTGATCGGCCCCCGCTGAGATGACCCCCGGGGAGCCGTGGCCGGGCCGGCGGCGGAGCGGGCGTGGCGAGGGGGCGGGCGGCAGCCCGGGGTTGCGCGTCCTCTGCGCCCCCAATGCCTTCCGGGGGACCCTCACCGCGGCGGCCGCGGCGGTGGCGCTGGCGGCAGGCGCACGCGACGCGGGGGCCCTGGCCCGGGCCTTGCCCATGGCGGACGGCGGCGACGGCACCCTGGACGTCCTTCTTGCGGTGTCGCCCGCCGCCCGGATCGAGCTCCACCGAGTCACGGGCCCGCTGGGTGGCCGGCTGGTGGCCCGCCTGGGATGGACCTCGGCGACCACCGCGGTCGTCGAGCTGGCCGAGACATCCGGCCTGCGGCGCCTCCGGGGTCGCCGCGACGCCCTGCGCGCCACCTCCCAGGGTGCCGGCGAGCTGATCGCTCACGCCCTCGGCGGGGGCGCCCGCCGCATCCTGGTGGGCATCGGAGGCTCGGCCTGCACCGACGGCGGCACCGGGCTGCTCACAGCCCTCGGGGTGAAGCTCCTCGACGGGCGTGGCCACCCTCTCGGCCCCGGCGGGGGCACCCTCACCGCGCTGGAATCCGCCGATCTCTCTGACTTGGACCCGCGTCTCCGCCTCTGCCGGCTCGAGGTCGTCAGTGACGTGGACAGCCCGCTGCTCGGCAGCCTCGGCGCCGCCCACATCTTCGGGCCCCAGAAAGGAGCGACCGGCGCGGAGGTCGAGCGGCTGGCGGCCGGGCTGCGGCGGCTCGCCGAGGTGCTGGAGCGTGACGCGGGTGTCCCGGCCACGCTCCGCGACCAGGCCGGCGCGGGGGCGGCGGGCGGGAGCGGCTACGGGCTGGCCGTCGCGGGCGCGGCACTGCTGCCCGGAGCGTCAGTGGTGGCCGACGCGATCGGGCTCGACCCAGCCATCTCGGAGTCGGATCTCGTGCTCACCGGCGAGGGGCGGCTGGACCAGCAGACCGCGGCCGGCAAGGCTCCGATGGAGGTGGCGCGGCGCTCCGCTCGGCTGAGCGTCCCCTGCATCGCGGTGGCGGGTGAGGTCCGCTCCGACCCCGGGGGATTCCACCGCTCCATCTCGCTGGCGGACCTGGCCGGGCCGGGCGAGGATCCGCGCCGGATGCCCCGGCGGCTGCTCCGGCGAGCCGGGGCCCAGATCGTGCGCCAGATGGCCGCCGGAAGCGTCACCAGATCGGGCGCAACCACTCCGCGTACTTGGGGTTAGCACCCGCCGCGATGCCGTTGAAGAGGCCCTGGACGCGCAGGGTGAGCGGTCCGGGCTTGCCGTCGCCGACGGTCCGGCGGTCGACCTCGACCACCGGGGCCACCTGCGCGCCGGTCCCGCACATGAACACCTCATCGGCGATGTACAGCTCGCTCCGCCCGATGGAACGCTCGACCACGTCCAGTCCCATCTCCTCGCGGAAGAGGTGAATGATCCCCTGGCGGGTGATCCCCTCCAGGATGTTGTCCGCCGGCGCGGGCGTGGAGATCACCCCACCGCGGACCAGGAAGATGTTTTCCCCGCTGCCCTCGCAGACATGCCCCGCGCCGGTGAGCATGATCGCCTCGTCGAAACCGGCCTGGAGTGCTTCGGACTTGGCCAGCGCGCTGTTGATGTAGATGCCCGTGCACTTGGTCCGCGGCGGGGCCATGCTCTCGTCGATGCGCCGCCACGACGAGACCATGCAGCGCATCCCGCCGGTGGGCACGTAGTCCCCCATCGGCGCGGTGGCGATGGCGAAGCTGTCGGGCACGTCATGGAGACGGAAACCGATGGTCTCGGCCGACTTGAAGATGAGCGGGCGGATGTAGGTGGTCTCCCGGCTGCCATTGCGGCGGAGGAGCTCGTGGGTGATGTCGCACAGCTCGTCGACGCTCAGGGGAACGCTCATCTGCATCACGCGGGCGTTCTGGTGGAAGCGCCGGTAGTGCTCCGGGAACCAGAGACCGTAGAGCTGTCCCCGCTCCTCGCTCCAGTAGGCCCGGATGCCCTCGAAGACGCCCGTTCCGTAGTTGAGACCCTGGGTGAGGAGACCGATTTTGGCGTCGCGGTAGCGGCGGAATTCTCCGTCGAAGAAGATCCAGGAGTCGTCGCGGCGGGCGGCAGCGTCGGTCGTGGGTGCGGAGGCGGTCTGCGTCATGGGCGGAGGTTACACCCGGGGCGCCGGTGGTTGACCCCGGCCCGGCCGGGCGGCGCCGGGCTCCGCGGGCGAGGCGGGGAGGAGGGACGGAGATGACTGCCTCGGGTGCGTCTGCGTCACCCTCATGGGGGGCGGCGGCACTGGAACAGGGATCTCGTGGCGGCCTGGTGTCGCTTCGGTGACGAATTCGTGACCTAGCGTCAGACGCAACGGGATGGCGGCGGACTAGCGTTATGTCGATCATGCAGCCAGGCGCTTCCCGACGAGCCCCGGTCGCCGTGCCCGCTGTCCGGCGGCGAGGTGTGCCACAGGCGCCGGTGCCGCCGGCCCGTCGAGCCTTCGATGTGGCGACGTCTCAGCAGGTGGTGCTCGACCTCTTCACGGAGCTGAACGCCATCGTGGTGCGCGCCTCGCATCGAGCCCTCGAGCTCAACCAGCCCCACCCCGGTGCCGGCGGCACCGCTGAGCTGGAGCTGGACCGCGCAGCTCTCTGTGCCGATCTGGGGGCGGTTGTCCAGCGCGCCGCGGAGGCGGCGCGGAAGCTGAGTGGAGCGGATGAGGCAGTGGTCGAGGTCACCACCCTGAGCGGCAAGCTCCACCGCGCCAGCGTGGGAGGCGGAGTCGGCGGCCGGAATGGGGATCCCGCCACCGCGTCCAACCACCCGTGGCCAATCACCGCCGTCAGCACACGAGAGATCTCTCTCCCCGCCGAGACGGAGCACGGCTCGCGCCCGAGAGCGAGAGGCCGCGCCGGCGCGACGTCGTCGATCACCGTCCCCCTGCGCTACGGAGAGGTGGGCATCGGCGCGGTGACCGTGACCTCGGCCCGGGCCGATGCCTTCAGCCCGACCCAGGCGGCGGCCCTGCGGCACCTGGCTGCCCAGGTCGAGTCGGCAACCCTGCGCCTCCACATCCACGGCGAGATGCGCCGGATCGACCGCGAGCGCGAGAGCCTCCAGGCGACCAGCGCATCGCTCTTCAGCCGGCTGTTCTTCGAGAACCCCCAGCCGATGTGGGTGATCGACACCGAGACGGAGCGGTTCCTCCTCGTCAACGACGCCGCCTGTGCGACGTACGGCTACTCGCGCGAAGAGTTCGCGGAGATGACGGCTTCGGCCGTCCGGCGCGACCCCGCCCAGTGGGCCGTCGACCTCAGAAAGGCCCGCACCCGGAATTCGACCCAGCACGCCCGCCACCGCCTGCGCGACGGCCGGCTCATCGACGTGGAGGTGGCCACCGGACCGCAGGACTTCCAGGGCCGTCCCGCGATCCTCTCGATCATCAGTGACGTGACCGAGCGCAACCGGCTTCAGCGGGAGTTGCGCGATGGAGCGCTGCGCGACCCGTTGACGGGGAGAGCCAGCCGGGCGCTCTTCACCGAGCGACTCGCGCATGCAGTTGCCCAGTCACAGCGACGGAACTCCGTCACCGCCACCCTCTTCGTCGACGTGGACCACTTCAAGACAGTCAACGACAGCCTGGGCTACACGGTCGGCGACGCCGTGCTCCAGGCGGTCGCAGCGCGGCTTGCGGTCACCCTCCGCCCCGGCGACACCGTCGCCCGGCTGAGCGCTGACGAGTTCGCGGTGCTCCTCGAGGACGTGGGTGACGTGAACCGTGCCGCGGACGTGGCGGAGCGACTCGAGGAAGCTTTTGCCCAGCCCGTCGAGTTCCGGGGCGGGTCGCTGACGATCGGACTCAGCATCGGTGTGGCAGTGTCGACCAGCTCGGGACCCGGGGCCACCGAGCTGCTCCGAGACGCCCGATTGGCGATGGAGGCGGCCAAGGCCGCGGGCCGGGGTCGTGTCGAGCTCTTCTCCCCACGAATGCTCAAGTCGGTGACGGATCGGCTGAGCCTGGACCAGGACCTGCGCCACGCGGTGGAGCGCGGCGAGCTGCGCCTCTGCTACCAACCGCTCGTCTCCATGGAGAGCGGAGCCATCGTCGGTTCCGAGGCGCTGGTGCGCTGGCAGCATCCGACCCGCGGCCTGGTACCGCCCGACAGCTTCATCCCGCTCGCCGAGGAGATCGGGATGATCAGCGCCATCGACACCTGGGTGCTGCGGACCGCGTGCGCCCAGGCGGCCACCTGGCGCGCGGCCGGCCATACCGACCTCTTCGTGTCCGTGAACGTATCGGGCAGTGAGCTGGGACGGTCCGACCTGGTGGACCGGATCGAGGCCGTGCTCTTCGAGAGCGGCCTGCCCCCCAACCGGCTCGAGGTCGAGATCACCGAGTCCACCGCGGTGGCACAGCCGGCGGAGGCTCTCGAGGAGCTCCACCAGCTTCGCCGGGCCGGGATCGGCATCGCCATCGACGACTTCGGCACCGGTTACTCGAGCCTCAGCAAGCTGGCCACCTTCCCGGCCGACCGGCTCAAGATCGATCGCTCGTTCCTGAGCGGAATCAAGCTCGAGACGGACGAGGCTCCGCTGGTCTCGGCGACCATCGTCATCGCCCACCAGCTCGGCATGAAGGTCACCGCCGAGGGCGTCGAGACCCCAGCCCAGCTGGCCTTTCTCCGCCGCCAGGGCTGCGACCTTCTCCAGGGCTACATCTTCAGCCGGCCGGTCCCCGCGGAGCAGTTCGAGGCACTGCTGGCGCAGCCGCCCTACGGGTCCCATAGCGCCTGATCCAGCACCCGCGACGGCAAGGTCCGGCCGCCTCACGCGGCGACCCCCGGGCGCTCCCCGATCGGCCTGGTAAAGTAGCCGGCCACCATCTCTGGCCGCCCCGACCGGAACAGCCCGCCGGGTCCGGGTGGTCCTGATCGGTTCGCAGCTGAGAGGAGGCCAGGTCATGACCCTCGACCCCCGTGGCGGGCTACCCGAGGCTCGCGCCGTGCGCTGGAACCCGACCCCGGAGGAGCTGCGTCAGCTGACCTCGCGGATGCCCAACGCACGCCTCACCGCCTTCGACAACTACAACGTCCAGACCAAGGTCACGGCGCGCAGCGCGGCGAGCACCTTCGTGGTCACCGACACCCCGGAGCGGCACAGCGGCAAGACCATCACGCGGGCGGAGGGGGCGCGCCTGGCGGCGGTCCAGGATGCGTACATCCGCGGCCAGGAGATGCTGGTCATCGACGGGTACATCGGCAACGACCCCGCCGACCGCGTCCGCGCCCGGCTGTACATCGAAGCGGCCCACGCCAACATCGCCGGCATGCAGCGCTGGCTGTACTTCGACGCTCCCGAAGCCGGCCCCGATTTCGAGCCCCGCCTCACGGTCATCTACACACCCAACCTCGCCGCCCCCGGATACCCGGACGACCGCATCATCGCCGTCGACCTCGACGCCGGGGTCACCCGGGTGCTCAACTCCGACTACTTCGGAGAGTCCAAGAAGGGCGGGCTGCGGATGTGGAACGCCCTGGTCTTCGAGCGGGGCGGGCTGGGACTGCACGCGGGCTGCAAGGTGATCCCGACGCCCCGGGGCGAGCAGGGCATGCTCATCGTCGGCCTCTCCGGAACCGGGAAGACGACCACCACCTTCACCCGCCAGAACGACTCCAAGCCGGTGCAGGACGACTTCGTCGCCCTCTACCCCGGCGGCCGGGTGGTCGCCACCGAGAACGGCTGTTTCGCCAAGACCTTCGGCCTCGACCCGACCTTCGAGCCAAGCATCCATGGCGCCGTCTGCAAGCCCGAGGCCTACCTGGAGAACGTCTCGCAGAACGCGGCCGGTGAGGTCGATTTCTTCGACACCGCCTACACGCAGAACGGTCGCGCCGTCTTCCGGATGGAGGCGCTCGGCTGGCACCGCGACGCGCGGGATCTCCCCAGTATCGACCAGCTCCTGATCCTCAACCGCAACGAGAGCATCATCCCCGGAGTCGCCCGGCTGAGCGCGGCCCAGGCCGCGGCCTACTTCATGCTGGGCGAGACCAAGGGCACGAGCGCCGGTGGAAAGGACGAGGAGGGCAAGTTTCTCCGGGTCCCCGGAACCAACCCGTTCTTCCCGCTGCGCCACGAGCAGCAGGGCAACCGCTTTCTGGAACTTCTGGGCAGCTGCGCCTTCGAGGTCTTCCTGCTCAACACCGGTCGTGTGGGCGGCACCGACACCGATCCCGGGAGCAAGAAGGTGACCATCCTCCACTCCAGCGCGATCGTGAAGGCGATCGCGGAGGGCACGGTCGAGTGGGAGCCGGACCCCGACTTCGGCTATGAGGTGGCCTCGTCGCTGCCCGGCGTCGACGACCTGGAGATCCTGCAGCCCCGCCGTCTTTACGATCGCCAGGGACGGCTCGACGAGTACCAGCGGGTGGTGGACCAGCTGCGCCTGGACCGCCGCGCCTTCCTGCAGAAATGGGAGGGGCTGGACCCCGCGATCGTCAACGCCGCCGGCTGAAGTGAACGACCCCGGCAAGCGCGGCCGCCACGAACTCCCCCGAGGCGGTCAGCCGGGACTCACGCGCGAATGCGCTCGATCAGCTCGATGAGGTCGTCGGGGGCGGCACCCTTCACCACGTAGCCGCACGCTCCGGCCCGTCGCATCCGGGTCATCGTCTCGCGATCGTCCCAGGCGGAGAGGGCCACGATGCGGGTTGCGGGCGACGCGGTGCGGATGCCCTCGGCTGCGCGCATGCCACCCCCACCGGGCATCTTGACGTCGAGGATGGCGACGTCCGGCCGGTGGGTGCCGGCCAGCTCGATGGCGCTCTCCGGATCGGCGGCGAGCCCGACGACCAGGTAGCCGGGCTCGCTGCTCAGCATGTCCCCGAGAGCGCCCCGCACAAAGGGGTCGTCATCAGCGATCAGGACGCGGACGGTCATGACGCCACCGAGGGAGCCACCGCCGCTTCGCTGCCGCGAGCATGTGGGTCGGCGGGACCGTCCTCCCCGCTCAGGCGACGGCTGCCCACGCAGTAGCGGACAGTGGTCCCGAGTCCGGGTTCGCTCTCCACCGTGAACCACCCGCCGGTCTGCTCCGCCCGCTCCTGCATCACCAGCAGGCCGAGATGGCCCGGAGGAGCCTGACGCGACCTCGTCGCGTCGAAGCCGACGCCGTCGTCCTTGATCTCCACCAGGACACCGCCGTCGTATTCGCTGAGCACCACGTCGATGCGGTGCGCGCGAGCGTGCTTGCAGACGTTGGAGACGGCCTCCTGGGCGATCCGGTAGACGACCGTGCGGGCTTCGGGTTCGGGCTCGAGCTTCAGCCGGTTATCGAGCGAGTACGCGAGCACGGCGTCCTCCGCGATCTGGGCGAGAAATGCCTGCAGGGCGGCGGCGATGCCGTGGGCTTCGAGAGCCGGCGGCCGCAGCACGAACATGAGGCGGCGCAGGCGGTTTATCGACTGGCGGACGTCGTGCTCGAGGCTGACCAGCAGCGGATCCAGATCGCCGGTGGGGAGCCGGCGGCGAAGGGTGGCGAGACGCAGCGCGACCGCGGTCATGACCTGCACCGAGTCGTCGTGGATGTCGTCGGCGATGCGCTGACGCTCCTCCTCCTGAGCCTGGACGATGTGGGCCAGCAGCCGGCTGCGATCCTCGGCGCTCTTGCGCAACTCGTCGAGGGAGAGACGCAGCTGAGCCTGCACCCGGGCGCGTTCGCTGGCGAGCGCCAGCACGTTGGCCAGGCCGCGGACAAAGACAACGTCATCGTCCGAGTAGGAGACCGGACGGCGCGAGACGACGATCTGCACCCCCGCCATCCGGGTGCCGGTCCAGATGGGCACGATCAGCACGCTGCCGGTTGCGCCGGGGCTCGACTCGACGTCCGGACAGTCCCTCACATCGGGGACGACGAGCGGCTCCCCCCTGCGCAGCGCCCGTGCGCAGAGGGGCACCGCAAACGCCAGCTCGCGAGCAAGGGACGACGGCGGGCAGCCGACTCCGGCACTGGGAGCGAGTCCGTTCGGGCCCCGCTCCAGGACGGCGACGATGTCCGCGTCGAGGTTGGCAGCGGCCGCGTCGCAGGCGGCGCGGGCCAGCTCTCCGAGCTCCTCGCCGCCACCCAGCGCGTCGCGGCCGAGGGTGGCGACGGCGGTCTGCTGGCGCAGCCGGCGGTCAGCCTGCTCGGCGACCCTCCGGCTCCCCTCGACGGAGGCGAGGACGCGGGCGACACCGGCGAGCGTCGCCGGGACGGAGGGCGTGAAGGTGCCGCGCTCCCGCGCGGCCAGGAGCACCTGGGTGATCCCCTGGCGCCCGAGCCCGGCTGCGACGGCCGTCCGCTCACCGTTGAGATGGAGGAGCGCCGCGATCGCGCCCGACCCCCTGCTCATGCTCGGAGTGAGAGCCGCATGCTCGGAGCCGACCAGCTTCAGGTCGGCATCGTTGCCGATCAGGCCATCGGGGGAGTGGCGCAGCCCGTGGTGGGCGAGGATCGAGATCTCACGATCCTCGGGTCTGACCGCCAACAGGGCCACGACGTCGGCACCGGTCCGCGCGGCCACCATCTCGATGATCTGATCGTGAAGGTCACCGAGGTCGCCTTGGGCGAAGGCGAGGAGCGCGGCCTCGGCGACGACCGGGTCGGGTGGGGTGGGCGGCGAGCCCCGAGAGGCGGACCTTAGCGCCGGTGGCGCACCGATCGCGTCGCCCGTGTCCCTACCCGATGACATGAAGGTTCCATGCCACCGCCCCGAAGCCGATCAGGACGGCAAGAAACCCGAGGGCCCTGGCGGCGCGACCACGCAGCCTGGCCATGTTCACGGCGACGACGGCGGCGATCACGACCTTCTCGGTGAGCAGCCCGGGCACTCCCCACCGAGTGATCACGCCGGCGCTCAGCGGGTTGCCCTCCGACCAATTATTTGCAAGCGCAAGCATCGTCGTGGCCGCGTCAGAGAGCTGTGACACCAGCACGGCGGCCAGCAGCCAGACGGCCACCAGGTCAGCGGTGAGGGCGCCGAAATCTCGGATCAGGCCGTCCCCGTAGGTGGCGAGATCACCGCAGCAGCTCGTCCAGAGCCGCGCCAGGAAGCCGGCTCTCTGAGTCTGGAGACTGGCGGTGGTGATCACGTTCCGATCCTCAGGTGGCAGGAGGGTTGGCAACCATGGTGGCCCAGGCGGCGCGGCCTGCCCAGACGCGGACGACCGCAGTTTCCGTGGTATGCCTGCACTAGGGGGCGGGGGACGGCCGAGGGGCCGGTGCCCCCGACCCGACCCTCGATCTCAGCAACCCCTTCGAAGGCACCGAGCGCGGGTCACGGAGATGAAACGGCCCCTCGACGCGGACACGCGATCGTGACAGTCCGACGAAAAGCACCCTCCATATCGGGCGATCCTCGAACAATGGCGGGCAAGAGACGTGGCGACCTCGACCCTTCAAAGGAGATTCCCCGTGCCGGGTGCGCTGTCCCGAACGATTCGGGTGTTCATCATCGATGACCACCGCATGTTCACCCAGGCGGTCGCCGCGGCCCTCACCGAAGAGCCGGACATGGACGTGGTGGGGACCGTCGACAACCTGGCCGATGCGCGGCGTGAGCTGGAGAAGGTCGAGGTGGACGTCATCCTGCTCGATCAGCGCCTCCCCGACGGCCAGGGTACCCACGCGGCCGCCGAGCTGCGCGCGATCCGGCCCGGGGCCAAGGTCATCCTGGTCACCGCGGCGATGGAACCGAGCGTCCTCAACGAGGCCCTGGCCGCCGGTTGCGCGGGCTTCGTCACCAAGGGCGACAGCATCGACGCGCTCTCCGCGGCGGTCCGGGCAGCCTCCGGGGGGGCCACACCGGTCTCGCCGGCCATGCTCAACCGGCTGACGAGCGGCGACCCCAACGGCTCGAGCCTGACCGAGCCGCTCACGCCGCGCGAAACCGCCGTGCTGCTCTTCCTCGCCGATGGGATGGGCAACGAAGAGATCAGCAAGCGCCTCTACATCAGCATTCACACGCTCCGCAACCACATCCAGAGCATCATCAGCAAGCTCGGGGCCCACTCCAAGCTGGAGGCGGTGTCGATCGCCATCCGCGAGGGCCTGATCACCGCCCCGGGCAACAACTACTAGCGCAGCGAATACTGAGGGCGACGGAGAGCGGATAGAGAGCCGCAGGCTCTTGCTCCGAGCGTAGGGCCCCTCAGTACCGCGTCCCAGATCCCATAGCCGGGATCAGCGGGTGGGAGGGACGGAGACCTCCGAGCCGGTGAGCGGCAGCCTCATGACCACCTTGGTGCCGCGTCCGAGCGTGGAGGTCACCTGGAGCGTCCCGCCTGCGTCCTGCACCCTCTGCTCAACCAGCAGCAACCCCATGTGACCGCGTCGCTGGCGCTCCCCCAGGGCGGCGAGGTCGAAGCCCTGCCCATCGTCGGTCAGGGCCAGCCGCACCTCCTCGCGATCCTCGCTGATGGTGAGCTCGATCCGGTTGGCCGCCGCGTGCTTGGCGACGTTGCGCACCAGCTCCTGTACGACCCGGTGGATCAGGCTGCGCACCCGCGCGTCACAGTCCAGCTCACCAACCGAGATGTCGACCTGGACCCCGCTCTCCGCGAGCGGGACCAGCAGCTTGCTCAGAGCGCCGGTCAGCCCGCCCCTCTCGATCTCGTCTCCCGCCAGAGCCCCCATCAAACCCCTGAGATCCGTGGTGACGGCCTGGAGATCGACCGTGATCCGGTCGAGGCCCTCCACCGCCGCGGTGATCCGCTCCGGCGTCTGGCCGCCCTCGCGACGCAGGCCCCGGGAGAGGGTGGCGGTTCGGAGGGTGACCGCGCTGACCAGCTGGATGACCCCGTCATGGAGATCGCCGGCGAGCTGGCGCCGCTCGCGGTCGGAGGCGACCAGGGCGTCGTGAAGAAGCTCCTCGCGCTCCGCGGAGAGCTCAGCCTCCCGCTCGGCGGAGTGCTCCGCCTCCCGCCACCAATGGCCGGCCTGCAGGCCGGCGAGGCGGGCGAGGCGCATCTGGAGCGGTACCAGCACCAGGCTCACGGCGAGGACCGCGCCTCCCAATCCGAGGGCGACGAGCTCCGCCCAGCTGGTGGCGTGAAGGGCGACGGCCGCTGCCGCGACCAGTGGCGCCGTGATCAGGCTGACCGCCAATGCGACGATGGGGATGACCCAGCTCGAACTCCGGGTCATCTCGGCGGCCGGCGGCACGACAGCAGCCACCAGTTCGGGCCGCGATTGGCCCGGCGGGTGGGTCGGAGCGCCAGCCCCCCTCTCGGGCGCCAGTTCCATGAGCACAGCACAGGCTACGTCGGCGCGGTAACGAATGGGGTAGGACCCGGTCGCAAACCTCTATGGATGCGGCGACGAAGGCGGGGCCGCTGGCGCGGTGAAGGTCAGCCCCCGCGTGCCGGTGAGGGGCCCGGCAGCAACCGGCATCCCCAGGTCGGCGAGCATGGCAAAGTCCTGCTCCGCACTCCTGCCCAGGGTGGTGAGGTAGTTGCCGACGATGAGCCCATTGGCCCCGGCCAGCATGCCGTAGGCCTGGAGGTCGCGGAGGACCAGCTCTCGCCCGCCGGCATACCGGACCACGGCCCGGGGATTGATCAGCCTCATCATCGCGGTGCAGCGGAGGGCGTCGAGGGGGCGGAGCGGTGTCTCGCCGCCGAGCGGGGTCCCGTCCCGCGGATCGAGGAAATTGCAGGGGATCTCGCGGGTACCGAGGTCCTGGAGGGCGAAGGCCAGGTCGAGCCGGTCACTCCAGGTCTCCCCCATCCCGAAGATGCCGCCACTGCACAGCTCCAAGCCGGCGTCGATCACCCGATGGCAGGTCGCCAACCGGTCGGCGTAGGTGTGGGTGGAGCAGATCCGAGGGAAGAAGCGGGGCCCCGCCTCCAGGTTGTGGTTGTAGCGGTGGATGCCGGCGGCGGCGAGTTGCTCCGCCTGGCCGTCGGAGAGCAGCCCGAGGGAGGCGTCGACCTCGATGTCGACCTCGGCGCGGATGGCACGCGCGGCCTCGCAAACCTGCTCGAGGAGGCGGTGATTGGGCCCCCGCACAGCGACCACGATGCAGAACTCCGTGCTTCCGAGGGCCTGGGTGTGGCGGGCGAGCTCGACCAGCTGAGCGGTCGGGAGCATCGGCCGGCGGGTGACGTCGGTGGTGTAGCGCGCCGACTGTGAGCAGAAGGCGCAGTCCTCGGGACACCCGCCGGTCTTGGCCGAGATGATGGACTCGACCTCCACCGCCGGACCCATCCAGCGGAGACGGACCTGGTGGGCGAGCCCGATCAGCTGGGGCAGCTCGTCGTCGCGGGTGAGGACGATCCGCTCGGCGAGGTCGCGACCGATGTCGCATCCCTGCTCGATGAGGAGGTCGGCGGCGGCTTCAAAGGGGGTGGGTGGCGTGGGCATGGCCCCGAGGATACGAGAGCCTATGCGGGAAACGTCACAAAACGGAGAAGCGCGGAGGCGTTCAGATCAAACGGTCCTAAGCTGTCACGACGAGAGGAGCCTCGGCATCGAGGCCTGAGGTGGGTCGAACATGAGTGGGATTTCGGTCTCGGACCTGACAGCGGTGTCCCTTCTGGAAGCACCTGTGCCAGAAAGGGCGATGGCCGTTGCCGGTTGCCGGGAGAGAGGCTGCACCGCCGCCGCCTTGGCCAGGTGCGCCTACGTCGACGGGCGCGGCCACTCGTGTCAGACCGCTTGGTGTCACCAGCACCTTCGCGAGATCGGTGCGGAAGGGTACTGCCGCCGCCACGCCAGCACGGTGGCCGCCCTGGGCGGCAAGTCGAAGGACCCCCGCGCGCTGCCGGCGGTCGATCACCGGGGCGCGTCCCTCGTGAACTGGATCTGCACCGAAGGGCACTCCGCGCTGCAGGGAGCCGTGGCCTCGGCGCTCCGGCCGGGCGAGGTCATCTTCGAGGACCGGACGGTCAACGTGGTTCGTCAGTCCGACGGCAGCCGGCGCTGGGAGCGCGGCTGGCGCATCGGCGCCCGCAGCGGTCTCACGTCCAAGGTCCTGGTCTGCGTCGAGGAGAGCGACGACGCCCTGGTCCTGCTCGCCATCGACGACCAGGTGGTCGCCGTCGCCGTGCCCCCGTGGATCACCCGGCGGCGGGCCCACCAGGCGGTCACGGACGCCCTCGACGCCAGGGACAGGAGCCAGTTCTACGGCTTCCTGTTGGGCCACATCCAGAGCGTGCTGGCCGTCCGGTCCTGACCTGGGCTCCGGCGCGGAGGCGCTCAGGGGCCCGGCGGCAGCCCCGCGGGAGCAGGGGGGTGGGCGGCGAGCACCAGCTCCAGCACCTCGCGCGGCGTCAGCGTCGCCAGCTCCAGGCGCCGGCCGCTCCGCAGCCACGCGACCTCCACAGGGGTGAGATCTGCCTCGATCCCGGCGGGCATCCGCGCCGGGGCACCCTCGATGACCTGGAGCCCGGCGTCGGAGGCGGGGGGACGGAGGCCGGCGTCGGCGACGCTGGAGGCACCGGCCCGGCGGAGCGCGGCCGGCAGCCCGCAGCCGGCGGGGTCCGCGTCGTGGACGGCCACCAACCGCCGGTCACGCAGCGCGGGTTCCAGCTCGCCACCGTCGTGGGCCGTCAGCGCGGCCAGATCGGCGACCTGGGTGCCGCCGCGGAGCCGGCCGGCGTTGGCGGTGAGCAGCTCCGCGGTCTCGACGCGGTCGCAGACGACCAGGGGCCCGGAGGCGAGCTGACGCGCGACGTGGTCGGGGGCCGCAGGAGAGTCGCCGCGTGCAACGGCGGGGGAGCCGGTCCGGTCTCCGGCGGATGGGGGCGGCGAGGCAAGGGCGACGAACGCCTCGGGCCGTACCCGGAGAGCCTCCGTCAGGGGCCCGGCCAGGAAGCTCGGGTAGCTGGTGGCGAGGGTCCGGCTGTCGAGCGCCCTCCGAAGCTCACGGTTGCGCTCGACGCGGGCGTTGAGCGGAGCGGCGAGCAGCATGGCCACCCCGATGACGGCGAGGATGGCGGAGAGGGGGATGGTCTTGACCCAGAGCATGGCCCCGCCGAGCACGATCAGCAGCGCTCCGAGGCCGATGAAACCTCGGGTGATCGACACCGCAGGTCGCTCGACGGCCCGGCAGGCGGCGTAGTAGAGCTGGCGCGAGGAGTAGCGGTGGCCGTCGCCACCCAGCCTCTCCGCCTCTCCGACGAGGATGTCGGTCGTGATCGGGAGGAGCACCGGCCGAGTGTGCCATGAGTCGCGGCCGCCCAACGCCCTCGTGAGCGCCCCGCGACGTTGGGGAAGGGTGGCGAACATGGATGCGGCCGGCCGGATCGACCGGCACCCGCCCATGTGACAATCCCGCGGTGTTCGAGGCGGCCTCCCTTCCCCGCGCACCCGGTGCCCACCGCCCGGCGGTGCTGCCGCTTGCGGCATCGCTGTTCGGGGTCGCCATCGGCCTCCTCGCGCTCATCGCCGACCTCCACCACCCCGCCGGTGAGTCGGGGGCGGCGATCGTCCTGCACGTCGCGGGCGGGCTGACCTACGTGACGGTCGGGGGCGCGGCCTGGTGGCGGCGCCCTCACAACCGGACGGGCATTCTCATGGTGTCGGTCGGCCTCGCCTGGTTCGTCCAGGACCTGACCCACCTGACGTCGACGCTCGCGTATGCCCTCGGCGACTTCTTCTACGTGGGCTACTTCGGCTTTCTCGGCCACCTGATCGTCGCCTTCCCGAGCGGCCGCCTGCGGACGAGGGCGGACCACGTGGTGATGACCGCGGGATACCTCTGGGCGCTGGGGGGCAACCTCTTCACCCACGTGTTCTTCGCCCCGGCAAACAGCGCCGAGCTCTTCGTGCTCCACCGCGACGCCACTCAGTACGCGATCTTCGACGCCATCCAGCAGGGGCTTGACGCGACCCTCTGCGTGACGCTCGTCGCGCTGGTCCTCCTCCACTACGTGCGGGGCACCCCGCCGGCCCGGCGAGCTCTCGGTCCGGCGGTCTGGGCCAGCGGCCCCATGCTGCTGGCGGCCATCCTGCTATCCCTCCCCGGTGTCATCCGCCTGGCTCCCGGGCTGGAGGACGCAGTGCCGGTGTTCGCACCGATCGCGCTCGCCTCGCTCCCGCTCGCCTTCGTTTTTGGCCTGCTGCGCAGCCGCCTCGCGGTCGCATCGGCCGGTCACCTGGTGGTCGAGCTCGGGTCATCACCCCCGCCGGAGCGCATCCGCGACGCGCTGGCGGAAACCCTTCACGACCCCTCGCTCGCGCTCGCATACCGGGTACCGGGCCGGGAGGGATGGGTCGATGCCGAGGGAAGATCGCTCGAACTGCCCGACCGCCGTTCCCCCCGGACCTTCACCGTCCTGGAACGGGGCGGCGTGGCAGTGGCGGCGCTGATCCACGACCGCTCCCTGGAGAACGACCCCACGCTGGTGGCGGTGGTGGCCGGAGCCGCGGCTCTCGCCATCGAGAACGAGCGTCTCCAGGCGGATGTCCGCGCCCGGCTCGCCGAGGTCGTGGAGTCGCGGGCCCGTCTGGTCACCGTCGCCGACCAGGAGCGGAGACGGCTGGAACGCGACCTTCACGACGGGGCCCAGCAGCGATTGGTCGCCCTGGCGCTGACCCTGAGCCGGGCCGGCGAGCGGGTCGACGAGCGACCCGGGGAGACGCGAGAGCTGCTCGCGGATGGAGAGCGGCAGCTCAGGAAGGCCCTGGAGGAGCTGCGCCGGCTGGCCGCCGGGATCCGGCCGGCGATCCTCTCCGATGCCGGCCTGGGCGCCGCCCTCGAGTCCCTGGCGGAGGGCGCGCCCGTGCCGGTGACGCTGCGCGTGACGGTGGACTGCCGCCTCCCCGACCAGGTGGAGGCCGCCGCCTACTTCGCGGTCTGCGAGCTGCTCACCAACGCAGCCAAGCACGCGCGGGCCACCTCGGTGACCGTCAGCGCCCGCCTCCAGAACGGCCGCCTCCTGGTCGAGGTCCGTGACGACGGCGCGGGCGGTGCTCAATTCGGCGGGGGGACCGGCCTGAACGGGCTGGTGGACAGGATCACCGCGCTGGACGGCGAGCTCACCCTCGACAGCCCGGAAGGGAGCGGAACCCGAGTGGAGTTTGAGCTGCCATGCGCGTGATCCTCGCCGACGATTCGGTGCTGCTCCGCGAGGGGTTGGCCCGCATGCTGTCCGAATCAGGCTTCGAGGTGGTGGCCCAGGTGGGCAATGCCGAGGCTCTGCTCGCGGCCGTCGACGCCGATCCGCCGGACGTCTGCATCGTCGACATCCGGATGCCGCCGACCAACACCACCGAGGGGCTCCAGGCGGCGATGCACCTGCGCGTGCACCACCCCAGGGTCGCCGTTCTCGTCCTCTCCCAGTACGTCGAGACCCGGTTCGCGATCGAGCTCCTGGCTCGCGGAACCGACGGGGTCGGCTACCTGCTCAAGGATCGCGTCGGCGACGTCTCCGAGCTGCTGGCGGCGGTGCGCTCGGTGGTGGCGGGCCGCTCGGTCATCGACCCCACCGTGGTGAGCCGGCTGGTCGGCCGTCGGCGCCAGGCCGACCCCGTGGAGACCCTGACCGCTCGGGAGCGCGAAGTGCTGGAGCAGATGGCCGAGGGGCGGTCGAATCGCGCCATCGGAGAGCGGCTCTTCCTCAGCCCCAAGACGGTGGAGGCCCACGTCTCGGCGATCTTCTCCAAGCTCGGCATCGAGGACACCGCGGACGACAACCGCCGGGTGCTCTCGGTGCTCACCTGGCTGCGCGGCGACAGCGAGAACGTGCAGGCGTAGCCGCCCAGCCTCCCAGAACGAGAGGGATCAGGGGGACACCGGCGCGGAGCGGACGTGCTCTGCGAAGAAGGCCAGCGTGCGGTCCCAGGCGTCCGCCGAGGCCGCGGGGTCGTGGGCCTTGCCCTGGTCGTTGAAGAACGAATGGCGAGCCCCGGGATAGATCTTGATGTCGTGGACGACCCCGTACGTCTCGAGGCGGGCATCGAGCTTGCGCCCGAAGCGCGCCGTGACGTCCTTGCCCGGGTAGCTCCCCACCACGGGGCAGAGCCGGCGCGCCGCGCCGAGGGGGCGCGGGTTCATGGCGTAGAAGGGGGCGATCGCGCGCAGACGGCGGTCCTGGCACCCCCAGGCGATGGCCAGACCGCCTCCCATGCAGAAGCCGATGACCCCGAGGCGCGCCGCATCGACCTCCGGCTGGGCGACCAGGAAGTCCGCAGAGGCCCTCAGGTGGGGGACCGCGTACGGCTCGCGGCCGATCATCGCCGCGCCCATGAGGCGAGCCAGGCAGATCCCGCGGCTGCGGTCGTTGAAGAGGTCGACGGCGAGCGCCGCATAGCCCTCTGCCGCGAAGCGCCCGGTGATGTCGCGGATGTTGTCGTTGAGGCCGTACGCCTCGTGGATCACCACCACGCCCGGGTGAGGGCCGGGGGCGTCGGGGAGCGCGAGGCAGCCGCGGAGACGGGCCTGGCTCGAGGGGATGACGACGTCTTGAAGACTCATCGCAAAAGCAGCGGAAGTATGCGCTCACGGCTGCCGCCCTACCGGTTGTGCTCTGATGCTCGCCGCAGATGACGAGGCGACACCACGGCGACATCGCACGCTTCGACGAGTGGTCGGCAACGTACGACCGCGGCCCGGGGCAGTACTTCTTCGGTCGGATCCACCGGCCGGTTGTCGAAGCCGTCTGCTCGGGTCGCGTCCCGCCGCGCCGGGTCGTCGACCTCGGTTGCGGGACGGGGCGCCTGCTCGAGGCACTCCTCCCCCGCCTGACGGAGGCGGAGCTGATCGGCGTCGATCCGGCCGAAGGGATGATCTCGGTGGCGCGTTCCCGCTTCGCGGGGGAGCCGCGGGTCCGCCTCGAGGTGGCCACGGCCGACCACCTGCCGCTCGATGACGCGAGCGTCGACGTGGCCACCACGACGATGTCCTTCCATCACTGGGACCACCAGGACGCGGCGCTCCGCGAGGTGGTCCGGGTGCTCGCACCGGGCGGCCGCCTGCTCCTCGCCGACGTGCTCGGCATCGGCTTCTTCGGCCGCCTCATGCGATCGACTGGGCGGGGGCACGGCAGCGGCTATCGCAACGCGCCGGAGATGACGGCACTGCTGCGCGACGCGGGGTTCAGCGCCTGGCGGCGCCGGCGGCTGTCCTGGCCGGGGATACCGATCTACGTGGTCGAGGCCCGGCGCTCGCCCTCCCCCTGAGGTCCTGAGGGCGCGTCCTGCCGGGAGGTGAGGGCGGGGAGCGTCGGCGTAGGCTGAGGGCTGAGGTCAGGCACGGAGGCGTCATGGTGCGGGAGTTCGGCAGCTACGAGGAGTTCTTCCCCTTCTACGTGAGCGCACACAGCCGTCCGGCCACTCGCTGGCTCCACTTTGCGGGGACACACCTGGGGGCGGCCGCCGCCGTCACGGCGCTCGTGAGGCGGCGGCCGGCAGAGCTGCTCGCGGTGCCGCTAATCAGCTACGGGATGGCCTGGGGCAGCCACCTCGCCATCGAGAAGAACCGCCCGGCCACCTTCGGCCACCCGCTCTGGAGCCTGCGCGGTGACCTCAGCATGATCGCGATGATGTGGCAGGGACGGGACGACGAGCTGACCCGCATCGTCCGCGACCAGAACACGATCCTGCTGGACGGGGGCGATCGGACCGCGGACTGACCTCTCGCCGGGTCGTGCGGCCGCGCCGGCCGGCACGACGCGGTTTCCGGCTCAGTGCGACGTGGCCGGCTGAAGCTCCGCGAGGAGGTGCCCGGTGACCGCCGAGATCTCTGCCACTGCGGCCTCGAACGCGGCGCGATTGCGCTGGGCGGGCTGCCGGTAGCCACTCACCTTGCGGACGTACTGCAGGGCGGCCGCCTGGATGTCATCGGCGGACGCAGGAGGCTCGGCACCGCGCAGGGTCTTGATGCTTCGACACATGAAAGGAGGTTAGCGCGGGGCACCGTCCGAGTCGGTCCTCCGACTATTGGCCCACCAGTCCGATCACCGCGTAGGTGAGATAGTCGGAGACGGTCCGCCGGAGTAGGGACTCGTCCGAGGGTGGGATCGACCAGGTGCCTCCCCCGCATCGCAGCACGCCCCGCTCGGAGCCTCCCGGTCTCTCGAGTGAGGCCTCCAGCGTGCCCATCGAGGTGGTGATGGTCGCCGAGCCGGTCGCGAGCAGGGCGGCGACGCCGGCGTCCACCCACTGCTGCACCCACTCCTCGACCCGATCGATGGGTTCGTCGATCCCGGCGGGCACGGTCTCGATGCGCTCATCGGCGAGCAACCGGTCGATCACCGCTCGGGTCCCGCCGACGTAGGTCCAGGAGAGGTCGATGTCGCTGGCCACGCACCAGGCATGGTCGGCCGGCCACCAGAGGTTGGCCGCCTGCAGATTCCGGTCGCCGAGCAGCTCGGGGGCGATGACCGCCTCCACCGCGCCCGAGTAGAGGAGGTAATTGCGGATGGGATGCTGCACCCGGGGTCCGCGCAGCACCTCCTCGGGGATCGGGCCGGGTCTCCAGACGGGAGGCTCACCGCGTTGGGCCAGGACCCTCGATCCGCGCTCCCACCCGTAGCCGTCCCAGAGGCAGAAGAAGCAACGCTCCGGCGTCTCCGTCGCCCCCCGCAGCAGCTCCGAGAGGACCATGGCGTCGGGCGGGTGAGGGTTCCCACCGAGGGGGCTCAGTCCCGAGAATGGCACCTCGCCAGGCGGTCGCTCGGGAGGCAGGGCGATCGAGTGAAACTGCGTCCCGGGTCCGATCGGCCGGCCGCTCCAGGCGGCCACCTCCCGCCAGCGCATCGCGGGTCGATCCCCCGACCAAGGTGGCGGGAGAGGATGGAGCACGCGAACGTAGGCCTCGAAGCCGCTCGGGACCACGAAGCCGGCCCGGTAGGACGCCGACCCTCCCGTTTCCACGGACCGGACCAGGTCCTGTTGGAACGGACCGAGGCGGTCACCGATCCATTCCCCCTCGCCGAAGGCGTCGCTCCAGCTCGCCGCGATGGGCGCAACCATGCCGGTCATGGTACGGGCACGCGCGGACGGCGCTCGCCCGCGGCGGCGCTACCGCTCGGAGTGAGGTACGGCTCCGGTCAGCGGCCGAGGATCTTGTCGATGCGCGCCATCTGCGCCGGCGAGAGGGGACCGAAGCGCAACGCTCCGGCGTTCTCCTCGACCTGGGCCACGGTCTTGAAGCCGGGGATGGGCACCGTCACCGGACTGCGCGCCCAGAGCCAGCCGAGGGCTCCCTGGACGAGGGTGCGCCCAGCGCTGGTCAGCTCCTCTCGGAGCGCGTCCAGCTTGGCGAGCCACGCCGGGTTGGCGCTGCCATCGGCGTTGAAGATGTCGCCCCAGCCCAGCTCCAGCGCCTGGGCCCGCCAGTCGTCGCGGGGTAGACGCGAATCGGGACCGTACTTGCCGCTCAGGAAGCCGGAGGCGAGCGGGCTGCGGATGATCGCCGTCATCCGGCTCTTCTCGCAGAGCCCGATCATCCCGGGGGTCTCCTGGAGCACGTTGCAGATGAACTGCAGGGCCGAGCAGGTGCCGCGCACCGCCCAGCGCTGCGCCTGCTCCGCGACATCGCAGCTCCAGCCGAACTCGCGAATCAGGCCCTCCGATTGGAGGGTCTCAAGCGTCTCCACCACCGCGTCTGACTGGGCGTCGGTGAGGCTACCGACGTGGAGCTGGTAGAGGTCGATGTCGTCCCGCTGGAGACGTCGCAGCGACCCCTCGCAGGCCCGCCGGATGTAGGCGGGGGTCACGTCGCTCGTATGTCCCCGCCGGCTGCCGTCGTCGTCGAAGGTGTTGCCGAACTTGGTGGCGATCACCACGTCCTCGAGGTGGTGCTCCAGGGCTTTGGCGACCACCCTCTCGCTGTGTCCCGCGCCGTAGACGTCGGCGGTGTCGAAGAAGCGGATGCCGAGGTCGTAGGCGCGACGGATGCCGCGGACCGACTCGTCGTCGTCCACGACTCCCCAGCCGATGGTCCGCCCGTCCTCGCCAACCGTCGGGCCCCCGATGGCCCAGCAGCCGATCCCCATCGGGCTGAGCCGTATGGGGGAGCTACCCAGCCGCCGGGGCTCCAGCTCGTCCGAGATCTCCATCGCCATTTACGTCTCCTGCAAAGTGCAGCACAGGCGGGGGCGCCTAGTGCGGCTCCGTCGTCCCTGCATCCGTTGGCGGGGTGAGGCGAGCCCGGCTCTGCCGGGGTGCCGAGGGGCGGCGAGCCCCTGTTTGATCACGGGGTCCCCGGGCGGCCTGCCGCCTGGGGTACCAGCCCCCAGCCACTCTCCTCACCCTGACGGCCGTCGCGCACCTCGACTCCGCAACCGGTGAGGAGGTCGCGGAGCCGGTCGGCGTCGTCGAAGCGGCGCTCCGCCCGGAAATCGCGGCGCAGCGCGAGGATGGCCTTGACGAAGGGGGCGACCCGCTCCCTGGGGTCGGCCGCGCCCTCGGTGGCAAGCTCCCCGAGCCGGGTCACCATCCGCCGGAGCAGCGAGCGGCCTCGCTCGCGCTCGTCGCCCGAGAAGGTCTCGTTCGACCATTCGTCCAGGGTGCTCTCGACGCCCAGCATGGCGGCGACCATCCCCTCGACGTTCCTGCCGTCGCGAGCACCGTCAAATTCGACCTCACGCTCGGAGAGCAGCTTCAGGAACGGCTCCTCCCGCACCCCGGGCTCTGGAGGCGGCTCCACCCGGTCCGGATCGGATGCTGCGGTGACCTGGGACGCGGAGGCGCCAGCAAGCATCGCCCGCAGCTCACCAAGGGAGATCTCGGTGCCGGTGGGAAGCGGCGACTCGGAGCCGTGGCGGCGCACCACGGCCCGGCCGCGGCCACGCACCTCGACTCGCTCGGCGGCGAGATCCAGGATGAGGGCGGTGTGCTCGTCCACCCCGAGGATGGCCGCACCCTCAGGGAGGAGGGCTTCGAGCTGGGTGAGGCGGGTCTCGCCCATGTAGCAGAAGCGGGTGTCGTGGGTGCCACCCTCCGCGTTATCCCAATGGGTGATCACCGCGGCGGTGATGCCGGCCGCGCCCAGCAGGTTGAGACCGTCCAGCCAGTGCACCGGCTCGCCCACCTTGTAGATCTCATAGACGGGGAGCGAGACGACCCCGAGGGTGATCGCCGCGGCCGAGGCGAGGGTCACGCAGCCACCCCGCTCCAGCTTCTCGGCGAGGAGTCGCGGGATCTCGGTCCCCCGCCACTCACGGAGGGTGTAGCTGGGACTCCCCGGACCCGAGAAGACGTAGTCCGCCTCGTGGATGCGGCTGTACGCGGCCTCCTTCTCGACCTCGGAGGCGATCTCAGCCCGGCGCAGGCTGGCCAGGGTGAGGGGGTGCACGATGCTGCGCTGGAAGTACTCCTGAGCCTTCGCCACCAGCTCGTCGGCGTTCTCCTGGAAGCCGAAGGGCGTGTCGATGAGCGCAGCAAGGGCGCCGTCGCCGCCCACCCGCTCGATGAGCTCGCGGTGGACCGGCGCCATGGTCGGGGCCGTCTCCCCCGAACCCATGATGCAGAGGATGCGAGCGGCCGTCACCGCCCCATCCTACGCATCACGGAGGGCCGGTGGGGAGCACCGTGGCCGGTCGCGCAATCCGCCGGTGCGCGGGCGGGTCAGGACTCCCGGGACCCCGTCTCGCCCCCGGCCCCGGAATAGCGGCGCTCCATGGCGGTGATCCACCGGACGTTGGCGGCCTCATCGGGGTCGATGCCAGTGGTGCCGAGGAAGGATTCGACAATCGCCTGCGCGGTGTTCGCGGTGGCGTCGGAGAGGGCGATGGCGAGGACGTTGGCGCCATTCCACCGGCGGGCGGCGGCGGCGGTCTCCGCGTCCTTGCAGAGCGCCGCCCGGACGCCGGGCACCTTGTTGGCGGCGATGCTGACCCCGGTCCCGGTCCAGCAGCAGACGACACCGGCCTCCACCGCCCCCTGGGCCACCAGCCGCGCCACCTGCTCGGCCGCCTCGGGCCACGGGGTGTCGGCGGCGTCCACCGCGCCGCAGCGGATCACGGAGAAACCGCCCGCCTCCAGCCAGCCGGCGATGGCGTCGGGGATCGGATGGCGGGAGTCGCTGCCCACGGCAATCCGGCGAGCGCTCGGCATGGCCAGGATGGTACGCGGACATAAGGCACGAGCCCTGATACATTTCGCCGATCGTGAGAGAGCGGCAGTACCACCTCCAGGTGGAGGCCGGCGAGATCGGCGAGTACGTGCTGCTCCCCGGTGACCCCGGACGCTGCGCGCGCATCGCGGAGCGCCTGGACGGCGCCCGGCTGGTGGCCGCCAACCGCGAATACACGAGCTACACAGGGAGCCTGGACGGGGTCACGGTCAGCGTCACCTCCACCGGGATCGGCGGCCCCTCGACGGCGATCGCGGTGGAGGAGCTGGTCCGAGTGGGAGCGCGCACCCTGGTGCGGATCGGGAGCTGCGGCGCGCTCGACCCCGAGCTGCGCTTCGGCGACCTGGTGGTGGTGCAGGCGGCGGCGCGCGGCGAGGGCACCTCCGACCGCTACGCACCACCCGGCTTCCCCGCGGTCGCCGACATCGACGTGGTGCAGGCCCTCCGCAGCGAGGCGCGGTCGGCGGGCCACCGCTTCCGGGTCGGCGTCGTCCTGACCAACGACGCCTTCTACGCAGAGGTGGCGCCCGAGACCTTTCCGATGGAAGGGCTCATCCGGGCCGGCTGGGATGCCTGGGTGCGCGCCGGCTGTCTGGCGGCGGAGATGGAGGCGGCGACGGTACTGACCGTTGCCGCGGTACGCCGGGTGCGGGCGGGGGCGGTGCTCGTGGTCATCGACAGCGCCTCCGAGGGCGTCGCCGGCTTGCCGGACCCGAGCCGCCTCCCCATGGACACTGCCATCGACACCGCGGTGGGCGGGCTCCGGCGACTCATCGGCCAGGACGGGGCCGGCGGCGGCGGGGGTGCGCCGGCCGGCCACTGATCGGTCAGGCCGAGGATCGCCGCGCCGCCACCAGCTGCGGCAACGCCTCGTGGCCGACCACCGCTCCCAGCAGCAGGACCGCGCCCAGCCCCTGGACCAGGTTGAGGTGCTGGCCGGCCAGCAGCACGGCGAAGAAGAGTGCCCAGGCCGGTTCCATGGCCAGGATCAGGGCGGCGCGGGTGGCGCTCATCTTGGCCTGGGCCCAGGCCTGCAGGGGGAAGGCCAGGGCGCTCGCGAAGACCCCGGTGATGACGACGCCGAACCAGACGACACCCGTCGGGCGGGCGATCGATGGGGCACCGGCCGCCGTGAAGACGACGAAGCACACGGCCATCTGCAGGAACGCGAGATCCATGGAGCGGACGCCCGGGCCGCGGTGCGAAAGCAGCACCACCTGGATCGCGAAGGCGACCGCCCCGAGGACCATGAGCAGGTCGCTCAACCCCACGTTCACACTGGGATCGCCGCCGGCGAGGAGCCCGGTCCCGACCAGGGCGACCGCCACGGCCACGGCGGTCCGCGGGGCGATCTTCGCCCCGAAGAAGTGGTCGATCACCGGCGTGAAGACGACGAAGAGGCCGGTGATCAGCCCGGCGGTGCCGGGGGCGGTCCCCTTGAGGCCATAGGTCTGGAGGGCGTACCCGGCGGCGACGGCCAGGCCGATGACGCTCCCCATGAGGAGCGCGCGCCGGCTGGGGAGACGGCGGGAGAGGAGGAGCAGCACCAGCACCGCCAGGCCGAACCGGAGTGCGAGGAAGGGGGCCACCGGGTAGCCGGTGATCGCGTCCTTGACGACGATGAACGTCCAGCCCCAGACGGCGGTGACGACGGTGAGCACGAGAACGTAGAGCACGGCGCAGGGCATGGTGACGGTCCGGAGCAGCGGCACGTCGCCGGGCCGCGTGCGGGAGCGCTCAGCCGGCCGGTGTCGGTTCCGAGCTTTCCGGTGCCGGTTCCGGGCTTTCCGGTGCGGGTTCCGGGCTTTCCAGGGCCGGGTCCGGGCCGTCCGGGGGTGGGACCGTGGTCACCGCCGGCGCGGTCGCGGCCGGCACGGCTCCGTTGGACGGCAGGATGCTCCCGTCGACCAGATCAAGGCCTCCGCCGGCGGGAGCCTTCTCCGCGAGCGGCATCACCGACGGCAGCCGGCTCAGCTCGTCCAGCCTGTAGCCGACGCCGCGGAGGGTGGTGATTCGCACCCGCGCCGCCACCGGCAGCTTCTGGCGCAGCCATGAGATGTGGACGTCCACGGTGTTGACGCCGCCGCTGAAGCGGGGGCCCCAGACCTGGTCGAGCAGCTCGTGGCGCCGGAAGGCACGCCCCGAGGAACGCGCCAGAGCCACCAGCAGGTCAAACTCGCGGGGCCGGAGCTCGAGATCCTCACCCCCAACCTGAGCCCGGCGCCCCGGCGGGTCGAGGAACAGGTCGCCGACCTGGACCGTCTCCAGCTGGTGGCGGACGCGGGGCTGCCACCGGCGGAGCAGGGCGACGACGTGCGCCTCCACAACCGGGTCGGACTCGGCGCTGGCCAGGCAGACGTCGGCACCGCAGGTGAGCGCGGCCACCCGGTCGGTCGGCGCCGCATCGGTGACCAGGACCAGCGGCGCCCGGTTGAGCCGGCGCAGCGCCAGGGCGAGAGCGGCCGGGTTTGCCGTATACGCGAGGACCAGGTCCACCTCGGTGGCGTCGAAGCTTTCGGCGGGCCAGCCGGTGGCCCGGCGCACCAGGCATCCGTCGACGGCGAGGCGCTCCTCGAGACCGAGGGCGCGCGCCTCGGGTACGTCGATCAGCAGGACCGTGGGCACTGATGAGCCCTCACACCGATCAGGTCAATAGGTCGAGACGTTGAGGTCCCCGATCCGGCCGGTACCCAGGTAGACGGTGCGCTCGCAGAGATTGGTGACCCGGTCGGCGATCCGCTCCAGGTTGTGGGTGGCCCACAGCTGGTAGGTGCAGGGCACGACGGTGTCCGGCTCCGCGGTCATGGTGGCGATCATCTCCCCGTAGATGTCGTCGTACAGGCGGTCGATCGGGTCGTCATCCCCGACCAGCAGGCGGGCACCCTCCACGTCGCGGTCCCGGAGCACCCTGACGCCTGCCGAGAGCATCGCCCTGACCAGGACCCCCAGCTGGAGGACGCTCGCCGGCAGGGAGCGCATCGGCGGGCGGCCCAGCATCAGGGCCACCTTCGCGATCCCCTCCGCATGGTCGCCGATCCGCTCCAGGTCGGAGATGACGTAGAGGACGGCGATGAGGAGGTGGAGCCGGTCCTCGTCGAGCCCGGGGGCCAGCTCGGCGGTGACCCGCTCCTCGATCTGGTAGCGGAGCTGGTTGACCTCGAGGTCGGCCTGGACCACCACGTCGGCGCCCTCCAGGTCGGAGTCGGCGAGGGTTCGCAGCGCCTCGGCCAGCTGGGCCTCGACCTTGGCGGCGAGCCGCCAGACGTCCGCCAGGACCTGATCCGCTCCGGATCCCGAGGAATCCGCCGCCGTTAAAGACATCTTAATCCTGCGTTTGCCACTCTTTAACCGAGCCCTAACCCAGAAGAGTATGGAGCACCACGTGGACGGCAGCACCGCCAGCTCAACGAGCTCTCAGAGGACCCTCGGCGAGGCGCTCGACGAGGCCCCCCTGAGCCTCTACCACCTCAAGGCGGCCTTCACCGCCGCGATGGGCTTCTTCACCGACGCGTACGACCTCTTCATCATCGGCGTGGCCCTCGTCCTCATCAAGGGCGAGTGGCACCTCTCCGCCGTCCAGACCAGCTTCCTGGGAGGCGCCACCCTCCTCGCCACTCTGGTGGGCGCCCTCGTCTTCGGCCGGATCGCCGACCTCGTGGGGCGCACCCGGGTGTACGGGTTGGTGGCCGGGATCATGGCCTTCGGCGCCCTCGCCACGGCGCTGGCGCCGGGCTACCTCTGGCTGGTCGCCTTCCGCTTCATCCTCGGCATCGGGATCGGCGGCGACTACCCGGTGAGCGCGGTGATGGCGAGTGAATACGCCAACCGCCAGCGCCGGGGGCTGCTGGTCTCCCTGGTCTTCTCCTCCCAGGCGGCCGGGCTGATCATCGGCCCGGTGGTGGCGCTGGCGCTGCTCGCCTCGGGGGTGAACCACGAGGTGGCCTGGCGGCTGATGCTGGGTCTCGGGGCACTGCCGGCGCTCAGCGTCCTCTACCTGCGGATCAAGACGCCGGAGTCGCCGCGCTACGCCGCGCAGGTCCAGGGCCGCGAGAGCGAGGCCAGCGCCGCCATGGAGAAATACACCCTCGGCGTGGTGCGGGCCGGCGCGGCAGCGGGCGGCTCGGGGCGCAGCAGCCTCCGCAGCTTCCTCACCGACCGGAAGTCGCTGCTCCTCATCCTCGGCACCGCGGGCTCCTGGTTCCTGCTCGACTACGTTTACTACGGGAACACCATCTCGGCCCCGGTCATCCTCCGGGGGGTGGCGCCCGGGGCCAGCCTTCTCCAGTCGACGGCGTGGACCCTGATGCTCTTTGCCCTCTTCGCGGTCCCGGGATATGCTTGCGCCGTCCTCAACGTCGACCGGGTCGGCCATCGCCGCCTGCAGTGGATCGGATTCCTGGCCATAGCCGTCTGCTTCGGGCTGATCGGCTTCATCCCCGGGCTGACCCACGTCATCGTCCCCTTCCTCCTCATCTACGGCGTCAGCTACTTCTTCACCGAGTTCGGGCCCAACGTGACCACCTTCCTGATCCCGACCGAGGTGTTCGGGGTCGGAGAGCGGACGACCGGGCACGGCATCGCGGCGGGGGTGGGAAAGCTGGGGGCCTTCCTCGGCGTCTTTCTCTTCCCCGTGCTCAGCTCGGCGCTGGGCCTGGGCGGAGTGCTGATCCTCTGCTCCGGGGTGGGCGTCGCGGGCGCGCTCCTCACCCTGGTGCTCCCGGAGAAGAGCGGCCTCAGCCTCGACGCCGCGGCCCCGCCGATCACCTCGGTGCGCGTCGAGGAGCCGGCCGCGCAGCTCGTCGAGGAGCCGGCTGTGCGGGTTCCCGCGAAGTCGGCCGCGTAGGAGCGGCCGGGGTCAGGCGGACGGGCTGACCAGCGTGACCGGACTCGAGGCCGGGTTCATCGCCGGTGCCGGCGTGCTCGCCGGCATCACCAACACCATCGGCGGGGGCGGCTCGCTGCTCAGCTACCCGGCGCTGCTCGGTGCCGGGCTCAACCCGCTCGCCGCCAACGTGACCAACACCGTCGGGCTGGTCCCCGGCCTCCTGACCGGGACTCACGGCTACCGCGCCGAGCTGGTGGGCCAGGGGCGGCGCATCGCCCAGCTGCTGGTGCCGATGGCGATCGGCGGGCTGGCGGGGACCGTGCTCCTGCTCCGGACCCCGCCCGGCGTCTTCACCCGGGTCATCCCCTGGCTGATCATCCTCGGCTGCCTCGCTCTCCTCTTCCAACCGCTGCTGGCACGTCTGGTCGGAGCCCATGCCGACGACTCCTCACCGATCTTCCGCGGCGGGCTGGTGCTCGGCGGGGTGTATGGCGCCTACTTCGGCGCCGCGCTGGGCATCATGCTCCTCGCCCTCCTCGGCCTCTTCATCCAGGACACACTGCAGCGGCTCAATGCGGCCAAGGTCGTCTGCACCACCACCGTCAACGGCATCGCCGCCATCGGCTTCGCCTTCTTCGGGCCCGTCCACTGGATGGACGCCCTCCCGCTCGCCGCGGGCGCCGTGGTGGGCGGGGCGCTGGGCGCCATCGTCGGACGTCGCATCCCGCCGCTCGCGCTCCGCTACGGGGTGGCGGCGGTGGGGATCGGACTGGCGGTGAAGCTGCTGGTCGCGCCCTGAACCCGCTCCCGGCCTTGCGAGAATCGCCCCCATGCTGATCGGGGCCCACGTCGCCGCACGAGGCGGGATCCACACGGCCGTGGACAACGCGCTGGCGATCGGGGCGGAGGTCATCCAGACCCACCCGACCCCCGCCCGGATGTGGCGGCCGCTCCGCCTCGAGGACGTCGATCGCGATCTCTACCTGCGGAAGTACGCGGCCTCCGGGCTGCGCGGCCACTACCTGCACGCCGTCTACCTGATCAACCTCGCCTCGCCCAAGGAGACGCTGCTCCGCTCCTCGGTGACCTCATTGATCCACTACATGGAGGTGGCGGCATCCCTCGACGCCGACGGGGTCGTGTTCCACCCCGGGTCCCACCTGGGGGCGGGCTTCGACAGCGTGCTCGCCCAGGTGGCGGAGGCGATCCGTGAGGTGGTCGACCAGAGCCCGCCCGGACGGGCCCGGCTCCTGGTGGAGAACAGCGCCGGATCGGGGGGCTGCGTGGGGCGAAGTTTCGAGGAGGTCGCGCGCATCGTCGAGGCCACCGCTCGCGAGCGGGTCGGGGTCTGCCTCGACACCCAGCACGCCTTCGCGAGCGGGTACGACGTTCGTGATACCGGCGGTGTGGCGCGGACCCTGGATGACTTCGGCCGGCTGATCGGGTTCGAGCGGCTGGGCCTGATCCACGCCAACGACTCGGCCCGTGCCCTGGGCAGCAATGCCGACCGCCACGCCAACATCGGGGAGGGGGAGATCGGCGCGGCCGGCTTCCGGATCCTGCTCGGTGACCCCCGGCTGCGGCGCGTCCCCTGGGTCCTCGAGGTGCCCGGACACGAGCGGAAGGGGCCGGACATCCGGCAGGTGAGCCTGCTGCGGGAGCTGGCCGGCGCCTAGCTCCCGGCGACGGTCAGCGGTGGCGGGTCGCGGCCGGCTCGTCGAGCGGCGCCAGAGCGCCCCGCGCCCAGACGAATCCGGACACGGTGAGCTGGGCCAGCACGATGAGCACGAGCAGGCCGTCCACGACCCACAGCCCGGTATCCGGCCCGCTGGTGACCGCCGAGCCTCCATGGCCGAAGTGGCTGGCGAAGGCCTGATCGAGGTTGGGCACATCCACGGCCAGCAGGACGGCGGCGCAGACGCTGAGCACGCCACTCGTCAGGCGATGCCAGCGCGGACCCCACAGCGTGACCCCCACCCCGCCGAGGATGGCGAGGACGGCCGCCAGGACCAGGGGCTGGACGCCTAGGCTGGCCTGGGCGGCGTCCTGGATCCGGGTGAGACAGGCGGCGTTGACCGACGGAGCCCCACCGGTGGCGAGGGAGAGACCGCTGTAGGAGGCGATGCCACCATTGACACAGGCGGCCGGCAGCGTCCCCAGGCCGGGCAACCGCTGGAGCTCGGCGATGAAGACGGTCGAGAAGGAGATCCTCACCATGCCGAGGACCAGGCTGCCGAGAGCGGAGAGCAGGAGCAGCAGCGAGACGAGGCGGAGGGCCGGGTCCCGCCACCGGTTCAGGGCGGACACGACCTGCCACGATAGCGCCCCCGTGGGTCATACTCGGCGACCGATGGGGTCTCGTCGCAGGGAGGGCTCGATCATCAGTCGACGGGGTCTCGCCGCGGTTGCCGGGCTGTCCGCGCTCATCGCCGGCTGTGGCTACACGGGGCCTTCTGCCGCCACCCTGCTGCAGCGCGCCAAGGCGGCGTTCGACCAGACCAGCTCCTTTCACATCCAGCTGACCAGCCAGGACACGGCCGGCACCGGGACCGAGCTGACCGCCGCCGAGGGAGACGCGGTGCGCCCCGACGGGTTCACGGGAACCCTGACCGTCGACGAGGCCGGACTCCCCTTTCAGATCAAGGTCATCTCCGCGGGGGGCAAGTTCTACGTCCAGCTCCCCTTCACGGATGACTTCCAGACGGCGGACCCGTCGAAGTACGGGTTCGGAGATCCCGGCCGGCTGCTCGATCCCAACAACGGCATCTCCTCCCTGCTGACCTCGGCCCAGAAGCCCAGCATCGGCTCCTTGGTGCGGCTCAACGGCGAGTCGCTCCAGCAGGTCGATGCCACCTTGCCCGGCAGCCTGCTGGCCGCGCTCCTGGTCGACGCCGACCCCAGCCAGCCCGTCACCGCCGTCTTCTCCATCGACACCGCCAGCTACCAGGTCCGGGAGGTCGATCTGACCGGCCCCATCTTCGAGGCGGGCCACCAGAGCACGTTCCACCTCGTTCTCGACAATTATGGCGAGAACGTGAGCGTGAGCCCGCCGCCCACGCCCTGACGAGGTGGACGGTCCGATCGATCGCGGGGGGAACGGCGGCGGGATGAGCGGCCGGGCCGCGGAGCCGGCACCGGCACCGCGCGGCTCGGGCCGGCGGCTGGGCTTTGCGGCCGCCGGCGTCATGCTGGCGGCGGCCGATACCTACGTGGTGGTGCTCGCCCTCCCCTCGATCATGGGCGACATCGGCCTGAGCCTCAACCATCTGGAGGCGGCCACCCCGATCATCAGCGGCTTCCTGCTCGGCTACGTCGCGCTGCTGCCGCTGCTGGGCCGGCTCTCCGACATCCTCGGCCGCGCCCCGGTCTTCGCCGGATGCCTCCTTCTGTTCGCCTTCGGGTCGCTGGTCACGGCGTCGGCCCAGGACCTCACCGGGGCGGTGGTGGGGCGAGCCCTCCAGGGGGCCGGTGGCGGCGGGTTGGTCCCGGTCACCCTCGCCATCGTCGCCGACCTCTGGCCGGCCGGACGCCGCGGCATCCCCCTCGGCGTGGTCGGCGGCGTCCAGGAGCTGGGCTCGGTGCTGGGTCCGCTCTACGGGGCCGCGATCCTCACCATCTCGACGTGGAGGCTGATCTTCTGGCTCAATCTGCCCCTCGCCGCCGTCCTCGGCACCGGTTTCCTGCTCGCCCGGCCGGCGGGGTCGACCCCGACCCGCACCGAGCCCCGGCGGTCGATGGACCTTCCCGGAGTGCTCCTGCTGGGCGCGGCGATCGTCGCCGCAGGGCTGGCGGTGGCGGCACCCGGGCCGCTTGCGGGGAGCGCGGTGTGGGGCGTCCTCTGGGGCCCGCTGATCGGAGGCTCGGACTGGACCACGCCGCTCGCCCTGGTCGGGCTGCTGGCTGCCATCCTCTCCCTCGCGTGGGGGTTGTCGGGGGAGAGGGACGCGCCCCGCCTGCTCCGCCTGCGGCGCCTCCCCCAGATCTGGAGGCAGGTGGACGGCCCGGGCGGGGCCCTGCTGGCTCTGGTGCTCGCCTTCGTGGTGATCAGCTTCTCCACCGCCGACCCGAGCCAGAGCCTGGTGGCGCCGGCCGCCGCGGTGCTGCTGCCCGCCGCCTTGGTGGCGGCCATCGCCCTCGCCATCCGCGAGACGCGAGTCCCCGCCGCGCTGGTGCCGCTGCGCCAGCTCCGGGACCCCGCCGCCGCCGGCGCCCTGATCTGCAACCTGGCCATCGGCGCCGGTTTGATGGCGGCGCTGGTGGACATCCCCATCTTTGCTCGGGCCACGGCGTACGGCTCCCAGCTCGGCGCCGCCCTCGTGCTGCTCCGGCTGCTGGCCGCGGTTCCGGTCGGCGCGGTCCTGGGCGGCTTCCTCTGCGAACGGCTCGGCTACCGGGTGACCACGCTGCTCGGGATGGCCCTGACCACCGCCATGTTTGTGCTGATGGGCGGGTGGACCGCCAGCTCATTGGGCTCCGGACTGCGGGTGAGCGACCCGGTGCTGGTGGGCTGCGGTCTCGGATTCGGGCTCGCCATCGCCCCCATCAACGCGGCCATTCTCGGGGCCGTCGCCGCCGCCCGGCATGGGCTTGCCGCCGCCCTGGTGGTGGTCGCCCGCATGGTCGGGATGCTGGTCGGGATCTCCCTGCTCACCGCGATCGGGCTGCACCGCTACTACCAGGAGGCGGCCACCATCCCGTCGCCCGCCGTCCTCTGCCCCGGGCACCCGCTCAGCTGCGCCGCCTACAACGCCCTCTCCCAGCACGCGCTCCTCGATGAGCTGCGCACCGTCTTCCTGGCGGCGGCGGTCTGCACCGCTGCGGCCGGACTGATCGGAGCGGCGATGCTGCGACGCCACCGTGAGAGCGATCCGGGCGCGATGGCGGCCGCGCTCGGCGCCTGAGTCCCTCGTACCATGCGGTGCATGCCAGCAACCGCCATCGCCCTCGCCGACTTGAACCGGTGCCTCGACGCCTTCACCCTCCTTCTCGAGGGCGTGCGCCCCGAGCAGTGGCACGCGCCCACCCCCTGCGCTGAGTGGGACGTTCGCCAGCTGCTCGACCATGTGACCTCCGGAAACCGGATGTTCGCCGCCCTCGCGAGCGGTGAGCGTCCCGAGGGGATGGAGGGCTTTCTCCAGCTCCGGGCCCGGGTCGCCCCGGCAGCGGACGACGACCCGGTGGAGACCTTTCGCACGTCCGGGCGCCGGCTCCTCGAGATCTTCTCTGACCCCGACTTCCCGGACGGCACCTACGTGACGCCGATCGGCGAGCAGAGCGGTGCCTTCATGATCCAGATGCGCATCACGGAGACGCTGATCCACGGCTGGGACCTCGCCCGGGCCACGGGCCAGACCGCGGCCTTCCCCGAGGCCATCGCCGAGCAGACCCTCGCCAGCATGAGCCTGACCCTCGCCGGCCGTCCCCGCGACCCCCGCGGGTTCGGGACGGAGCAGCCGGTACCCGCGGACGCCCCGGCGCTCGATCGCCTCGCCGGATTCGTGGGCCGGGCCGTCTAGCCAGATCGCCCTGAGCTCAGAGCCACCGCGAAACCGCTCCCGGCGCGTTCGGGTGCGCTGTGATAGCCTCGGCTAACATCGGGCAGAGGGAAAGGGGGCTCGGGATGCCGGCTCAGCGCGTTGACTCCAGGCGGTCCCGGCGCTCGCTGGTTGGGCTGCTGCTGCCAGCGCTGCTCGCCGCCGCGGGGCTCACCGTCTCAACCGGCACCGTCAGCGGTGCGGCGCGGACGGCGTCCAGCGCCTGCTCCTCCTCGCCGGGTGTCAAGCCGCTGATTCGCGGGCTGGTCGATCGGGGCACGGCACCCCCCGCCGCCGGCCTCGACGCCAGCTCCATCAACGTCCCGTGGGGCGACCTCCAGACCGGGCCCGACAGCCCGCTCGTCCCCGACAACCCGATCGACCAGGCGATCGCCGCCGGCGGCTGCACCCCGCTGCGCATCCGCGTCCTGACCGGCGTGTCGACGCCGGCGTGGGTGCTGGCACTCACCGGAGGAGGGGTCCCCGTCACCGACCCCGACAACCAGACGCCCGGCATGGCCGGACAGTTCTGGAGGGACGAGTACGAGACGCTGTACAACGACCTCGAGGCGAAGCTCGCCGCCGCGTACGACCCGGACCCGGATGTCGCCGAGTTCGTGGTCTCCCGCTGTGCGCTCTTCTACCCGGAACCGGACATCATCGGGACGTCGTCGGCGTCCAACGACGTCGCGCTGCTCGACGCCGGATACAGCGAGCCGGCCGACCAAACGTGCCAGCAGGAGGAGATCGACACCGCGGGGGCGGACTGGCCCGACACCCGGATCGGGGTGTCCTTCAACCCCTACCAGGTGCTCACCGGCACCGCCACCGACTACACGACGGGCGTCGACGAGGCTTACACCGAGCAGATGATGGCCTACTGCCGCCACACGCTCGGCTCCCGGTGCGTGCTGGAGAACGACTCCATCCGCGATCCCATCTCGGGGCTCACCTCGGCCTACGCGCAGATGTACGCGGCGATGACAGGGGCGTCCGGGCCGATCTACCTGACAGTGAACAACCTGGACGTGGACGTCCCCCTGGGTGCACCGCTCGCGTTCCAGACCGCCGTGGCCGGCAAGATCGGCGACTTCTGGGGGACGTTGGAGTGGGCCAAGGAGAATCACGCCTCGTCGGTCGAGCTGCCCCTCGACGGGACCTACCCGACCAGCGGCACCACCGCCCCCTGGCAGACCCTCGGTGAGGTGGCACAGTGGTTCGGGGACGTCCCCACCATCACGACCGGCGCGGTGACCGCGGTTCAGGGAACTCCGACGTCCGGCCTCGCGGTTGCGCAGGTCACCCTTGACGAGCTGGCCGCCGAGGACACCATAGCCGGGTACGGCGACGTGGGCTCGGTGCCGTTCGACACCGTGAGCGCATCGATCACCTGGCCCACGGGGGTCGCGCAGGCGGGCCTGGTCTCTATAGCTGGGAGCAGCCCGGTGACATCGGCCGTCTGCGGCGCAGAGCGATGGTGCGACGTCACCGTCTACAGCGGCGGCTACACCTTCCCGGAGGAGCCGGTGACGGGCACTTTCGCGTCGGTGACGTTGACGATTGCCACCGGGGCGATCGCCTACACCCCCGACGACGGCGTGGACATCGCCGGTGCGGCGTCCGTGACGGTGACCGTGCCGGCGCTGGAGCTGAGCTCCCTCACGGTGACCCCGGCCAGGTCGGCGCCGACGGCAAAGCTCACCGCCGGTTTCGTGGATCTGGACCCGCTCGGCGTGGCGGCCGACTACACCGTCCAGATCAAGTGGGGCGACGGCACCTCGACGTCGGTGCCCGCGACCATCTCCGGCTCGGGCTTCGCCACCAGCGCCACCCACCGCTACCGGCACCTGGGCACCGACACGGTCACGATCACCATCACGGACACCGGCGGGGCGTCCGTCTCCGGGCACGCGCCGGTCACCGTGCGCTGAGGTCGGGCCGGCGCGGGCCGGCGCCTCTACACTCCGCCTCATGCCGGCCCGTCTGCGTCCCGTGGCCCCGCGGCTCGATCTCCCCCGACTCCTGGAGGTGATCCGGCTCACCGCCGCTGAGCTGGGGATCGAGGTCTTCCTGGTGGGGGGATTCGTCCGGGACCGCCTGCTCGCCCGCGAGAGCAAGGACATCGACCTGGTGGTGGTGGGCGACGACGGGGTGCCCCTGCTGGAGCGGGTGGCGGCGCAGCTCGGCTGGGCGCGCCCCGCCGTCTTCGAGCGCTTCGCCACCGCGCAGATCCGTGGCGGCGAGTTCATCGTCGAGGTGGTCCAGGCGCGTGCCGAGCGCTACGACCCGGAGTCCCGGAAGCCGGATGTCCGCCCGGGAAGCCTGGGGGACGACATCGCCCGGCGGGACTTCACCATCAACGCGCTGGCGCAGACCCTCGACGGCCGGGTGCTGGACCTCACCGGCCAGGGGCTGGACGACCTCCGGGATGGCATCCTGCGCACCCCGCTGGATCCCGCCGAGACCTTCTCGGAGGATCCGCTGCGGATGTTCCGGGCGGCCAGGTTTGTCGCTCAGCTCGGCTTCCGCCTCGCCGGCGGGCTCGAGGAGGCGATGCGGGCGATGGCCCATCGTGCCTCCATCCTCTCCGGGGAGCGGGTGCGCGACGAGCTCAGCCGCCTGCTGGTGGCCCCCCACCCCGGAGAGGGGCTGGAGGTGCTCCGGAAGAGCGGCCTCCTCGCCGTCTCCCTCCCGGAGCTGCTCCCGATGGTGGGGGTGGAGCAGGGGGGCTGGCACCTCGACGACGTCTGGGGGCACAGCGTTCACGCCGTGGAGCTGTCGCCCCGGGACCTGGTGACCCGGCTCGGCTGCCTCCTCCACGACGCCGGCAAGCCCTCGACCCACGCTCTCGCCCCGGACGGGCGGCACACCTTCTACGACCACCCGCGCGCGGGAGCCCAGATCACGACGGCGGTGATGACCCGGCTCCGCTTCAGCGGGGAGGAGATCGATCAGGTGGGCACCCTGGTCCTCCAGCACATGTGGCCGATCCAGTACCGGCCGGCGGAGGTGGGGGACGGTGCGGTGCGCCGTTTCATCCGCACCGTCGGAGAGCTGCGACCGCGCCTGCTCGACCTGGCACGTGCCGACACCCGCGCCTCCGCCTACCCGGACGTGGAGGCGATCGACGAGCTGGAGCAGCGGGCCGCCCGTCTCGACGCCGGCAGCCAGGTGTCACGGCTGCGACCGCCTCTCGACGGCCACGAGCTGATGCGCCTGGCCGGGCGCGCCCCCGGGCCCTGGGTGGGCCGGGCTCAGAAGGCGTTGATCGACGCCATCCTGGACGGGGAGATCCCTGGCGACGACCCGGACGCGGCGCGCCGGTTCGTGGAGGGCCACCCCGAGCTGCTCCGCGCCTGATCCCGCCGCCGGGAGTATGAGGGCCGAGGTGAGGCGAGGCGCTCGACCGGCGCGTCCCCCGGCCGCCACCGCCGGGGAGAGGGTGGACGGCGCGTAGAATCGGTCGGCCATGTTCAGCAGGCTGCGCTGGTTCAAAAACCTCTTCCACGACCTTCCCCGCCAGATCCGGCTCGCCTACTGCCTGGTCCGCGACCCGCGCGTGCCCATCGCCCCCAAGGCGGGCGTCCTCGCCGTGCTCGGGCTCGTCGTCACCCCCGTCATCGACCTGCCCGACGAGATCCCGCTGGTGGGCGAGCTGGACTCGCTCGCCGTGGCCATGGTCGCCCTCCGGGTCTTCATCGCCTTCTGCCCCTCCGAGGTGGTTGCCGAGCAGGAGCGGCTCATCGCCGAGCGGCGTAGCCGCTTCGACGACGACGTCCGTGCCGGGGAGCGGCTGGCCATGATGATCTGGCACAAGCTGCGGCCCGAGCCGGACCACGCGGCCGGAACGGTCCGGACCATCGAACTCGAAACAGAGACAGAGAAGAATGGCGCCGAGGAGGCGCTTGCACGAAGGGGCGCGGTCGCATGAAGGTCTATTTCCTCAAGGAGGTCGCCGGGACGGCACACGCCGGAGAGGTGAAGGAGGTCGCACCGGGCTTTGCCCGCAACTTCCTGCTCCCTCAGGGTCTCGCGGTGGCCGCCGACGACAAGATGGTGGAGCAGATCCGCCAGCGCGAGGAGGCGACTCGCCGCCGCGCCGAGAAGGCGCTGCAGGACGCGCGCGAGGTGAGCGCCCGGCTGCGCAAGCTCACCGTCACCATCTACGCCAAGACAGGCGAGGCGGGACGGCTGTTCGGCTCGGTGACCAACGCCGACATCGCTCAGCAGCTCAAGCGAGAGGCCGGCCTCGAGATCGACAAACGCAAGATCGCGGTCGAGCCACCGATCAAGTCTCTGGGCCCCCACGAGGTGGAGATCGAGCTCCACCCTGAGGTCACCGAAACCCTCCGGATCGTCGTCGCCGCGAAGTGAGCACGCCTCCGCAGGAATTGCGGGGGTCGGCGGCGCTCGGGCCG
>JBEKGP010000012.1:0-40867 GCA_050012735.1 Candidatus Dormibacteria bacterium | reverse complement strand
CGGATCAGTGAACCGGGCCGGCCAGCCCAGCCACAAGTTTGTCGTACAGGGATGCCGCGTTCTGGGTCTGGATGTGATTCATCATGTAGCCCTGTCCGATGTCGACCGGACAGCGAGTCGCGAAGTTGACCCGCTCGATTGTCTCCTCGCGCGACCAGCCCTTGGCGACCGCCTCCGCGACCGCGTTCACCCACTCGATGAGGACGGCTCGCTGGGCGGCCAGGTACCGGGTGGTGGTGACCGGGCCGTGACCGGGGACGAGGTGATCCACGTCGAGGCTGGCGATCCGAGTCAAGGAGGCCAGCCACTGGCGGACATCCGAGGTCATCAGCCATGTCTGGCACTCCGAGAAGACGGTGTCGCCAGTGAAGACGACCCGCTCCTCGGGGACATGAACAGCCACCTGGCCGGGGGTGTGGCCGGGCGTATGCAGCAGCTCGAAGGTGTGTCCACCCACCCGCAGGGTCAGATCCCCGGTGAAGACCACTTTCCCCTTGTTGGGATCCTTGAAGTACTCGTCGCGATCGGGGAAGATGGCCTTCCCCTGGGGGTCGTCGGTGGGGATCGCCTCAGCGGCGTAGGCGAAGGGGTCGAGGTCCGGTGAAGCCAGCATGAAGTTGTCGTACACACCCTGGTGGTGGACGACGGTGCCGGCGCCCTTGAAGTAGTAGTTGCCGAAGATGTGATCGACGTGATGCTCGGTGTTGATGACGTAGCGGATCGGGCCATGGGACTCGGCCAGCTTTCGCATCGCCACCGCGCGGGTGGGCAACTGCGGGGTGTCGATGACCACCACGCCATCGCTGGTGACCACGAAGCTCGGATTGCAGCCTCGCAAGCCCGTATCCGTGAAGACGTTTGGTGTGAGCTGTTCCATGAGAGATTCCCCGCCCTTTTACTGGGTTGCGGTCAGACCGCCGTCGATGGTGAGGACCTGGCCCGTGACGAATGCAGAGGCATCCGAGCAGAAGAACAGAACCGCCCCGGCCAGGTCGTCCGGGCTGCCCACGCGGCCAAGCGGGACCCGGGCAACCAGGTTGGCCTTGAAGATGGGGTCATCGAGCAGCATCGCCACCTGGGGTGTGTCCACGAACGTCGGGGCGATGGCGTTGACCGTGATGTTGTGCTTGGCCCACTCGGTGGCCCACTGTCGAGTGAGCGAGTTGATGGCGCCCTTGGCCGCCACGTAGGCCGAGTAACCGGCGTTGATGCCGAGTTGACCGCGCACCGATGACATGCTCAGGACCCGGCCGCCATTGCCGGCTTTGATCATCGCCTTGACCGCTGCCTGAGTGCCGTACAGCGTGCTCCGGAGATTCAGGTCCAGGATCCAGTCCCAGGCGTCCACCGGATAGTCCTCGGCGGGATGGAGGACCTTGCCGGCGCCACCGCCGATGGCGTTGAAGCAGATATCGAGACGTCCGAATCGACCCACCGCTTGGGCCACGAGCCCGTCGCACGCCTGGCGGTCCGTCGCATCTCCGGAGAGGCCCAGGCAATCGACGCCGGCGTCGCGCAGCTTGGCCTCAGCCGCCTTGATGCGGTCGGGGTCCTGGTCGATGATCGTGACCGACGCGCCGGCGCGTCCCAGCGTCGCGGCTATGGCTGAGCCGATGGCCCCGCCGCCACCCCAGACCACGGCCGCCCTTCCGCTGAGATCAAAGATGCTCGACTCGCTCATTGCTCAAGCTCCTATGTGTTGACCGGCTCTGCCCGGCTGGGCTGCCGTCACGCTGAGGCCTTGAGCGTAGCGACCCGGTCGGCAACCCGGTCGGCCGAAAGCCCGTATTTCTGCAGGAGGTCGTCGTTGCTGGCGGATTCACCGAAGACATCCGGCATGCCGATCCGGTGGACGGGGGTTGGACGGTGCTCCGAGAGCGTCTCGGCGACGGCCCCACCGAGCCCCCCGATCACGGTGTGCTCCTCGACCGTGACGACGAAGTTGGATCGCTCGGCGGCCTTCACGATGGCCGAGACGTCGAGCGGCTTGATGGTGGGCACGTGGAGCACGCAGGCCTGAATGCCACGGGTGGCCAGGATCTCGGCGGCGTCCATGACCCGCGGTGTCTCAGCGCCGGTCGAGATCAGGGTCACGTCGGCTCCGTCTCGGAGGGGAACCGCTGCCCCGAACTTGAAGGTGTAGCTGGAATCGAAGAGGTGCTGGGTGGCATCACGGACCAGGCGAACGTAGACGGGCCCCGCATAGTTGGCTGACCAGCGCAGGACCTGGTCGGTCTCGGTGTCGTCGGCCGGCGAGACGATGACCATGTTGGGCATGGCCCGCATGATGCTGATGTCGTCCACCACCTGGTGGGTCTTGCCGGCGCGGCCGGTGAACAAGCCCGAGTAGCCCCCGGTGATCTTCACATTGAGCCGCGGCTGGGCGATCAGCACGCGGATCTGGTCGAGCGGGCGGATCACAGCGAATGCGACGAAGGTGCTGATGTAAGGAATCAGCCCCACGCTCGCCATGCCGGCCGCGACCCCCAGCATGTTCTGCTCGGCGATCCCCATCTGGAAGAAGCGCTCGGGATGGGCGCGCTGGAAGGTCTCGCCCTTGGTCGAGCTCCCGAGGTCCCCGTCGAGCATCACGATGCGTGGATCGTCGTTGGCCAGCTCGGTGACCGTGTCGCCGAAAACCTCGCGCATTGCACGTCCCATCGGCAGCGTCATCGTGCGGCCTCCTCTGTTGCATCGACGGTCTCGCCCAGGCCTGTCATGGCGAGGGCGTACTCGCCGGCGTTGGGGACCTTGACGTGCCACTCGTAGCGGCCCTCGGCGAACGACACGCCCTTGCCCTTGACGGTGGTGGCGATGATCGCGATCGGGCGTCCGTCGCCGGTGCGTGCCTGGGTGAGCGCATCGAGAATCGCGGCCATGCTGTGCCCGTCGATCTCGATGACCCGCCAGCCGAACGCCGCCCACTTGGCCCGCAACTCTCCGGGCGCCTCCGGTGGCAGCCGGTGCTCGGGGGCGTCTCCCTGCCACCCGTACTGCTGCAGGCGGTTGTGATCGACGATGGCCACCAGCTGGTCGAGACCGTAACGGGCGGCGACGAAGGCGGCTTCCCAGACCGAGCCCTCCTGGCACTCCCCATCTCCGAGCAGGGCGTAGGTCCGGTTGGTGCGGCCCAGGGTCCGGGAGCCGAGGGCGATGCCCACCGCGGCCGAGATGCCCAATCCCAGCGACCCGGTGGACATGTCCAGTCCCGGCAGACGGGTCATGTCCGGGTGGCCCTGCAATCGGCTTCCCAGTGAGTCGAAGGTGAGCAGCTCGGCGACCGGGAAGTAGCCGCGCATGGCCAGCGTGGCGTAGAGGCCAACGGACGCATGCCCCTTGGAGAGGACGAACCGGTCCCGGTCGATCCAGTCCGGCTCCTCCGGCCTCACCCTCAGCTCGCGGAAGTAGAGGGCGGTGAGAATATCGGTTTCTGACAGCGAGCCACCCAGATGGCCCACACCCGTCTTGTGGACGGTACGGACGATCTCGACGCGAATGCGTCGGGCGAGCTCCTCCAGACGGGCGACGTTGTCACCCACCGACTCTCCCGGGGCGACCATCAGGAACTCCGCTTCACATAGGAGCCGGGGACGACGGGCGGCGAGAAGAGGCAGACCAGCTCGAGAGGCTCCCCGTCACCTGCCTCGGTGATGTGGAAGGTGCCGGGCGCGATGAGCACGGCCACACCGGGCTCGAGCTCGGCAGTCGCCTCGGGCGTGACCAGACGGCCGTGCCCGGAGGCGACGTAGATGCACTCCTCCTGGGTCTCGTGAACGTGCCCCGCGGGTTTGGACCCCGCCGAGTAGATGGAAACCCCCACGGTCACGTTGGTCGCCGGGCTGTTCGCCTTGTCGATGTACGTGTACCAGGTCCGCCCCGGAAGTGGCTGGACCGTTGCCTCGGCTCGGTCGACGCGCTTGATCATGGTCGTCCCTCACGTGTGTCCGGCCTGCTCCGGCCGTCTGCTCGATGGTTCATCGGTTCTCCCGGCCGCCTACTGCTCATCCGAGCGCCGGCGGCCGACCAACCGGATCAGGTCTTCGTGGAGCTCGAACCACACGCTGTGGTAGCTGTCGACACGCGGCGAGGCGACGTAGCGCTGATCGCCTCCCTGGGCGACGGTCAGCGCCCATTCAAGACGCCCCTGATAGCGGTCGAAACGGGCGAACGCAGCGGTTAGAGGGGCCATCCAGGCGACTGCATCGTGGTGGAGCTCCGCCAGGCGCGCGAGCACCTGGGCGTCGTAGGCCGGGTCGCTGTGATCGTTGAACACAGGCTCATCGCCGCTGGATCGGAGCTGCCAGGCGGTCACGGTGTCCTTCATCCGGAGGTCCAGCTCGTGAAAGGACGCCAGGAGCTCGACCAGCCGATCTGCACCGATCCGCTCGCGATCAGCGTCGAAGGCTGCGAGCGCCCGGACCTTCCCCTCCCCGGTGAGCCGGTCGCCGCCAGAGGTGGCCTCGATGAGGCCGGCGGCTGTCAGTTCGGCCACCAGAGCACTCACCGACTCGGGGTTACAGGCCAGGTTGAGGGCGAGCTGCTCGCCGGTCGCGGCCCCTTTGATGAGGAGGACCTCGAGGACCTCTTCACTGGTCACCGTCGCCGTCGCCGAGGCCGGCTCTTCCTCCCGGGTTTCGACCGGGCTCTCGCTCTCGGGACGGGGGATCTCGACGCCCAGCTGGTCGGCCCAGGCCAGCAGCGTGGCGGCCTCGTGCGCGATCAGCGAGCTCCCCGCCACCTCACCCGCGTAGACCTCGCCGGTGCTGCCGTCGATCGTGATCTGATCTCCGGCCTGGAGCTTCCGGCCGTCGATGGTCACCTCCCCCGCTGTCACCACAACGCCGGCAGCGCCGACGACCGCGGGGATGCCCCAACCGCGAGCCACCACGGCGGCGTGGCTCGCGAGCCCGCCCCGGGAGGTGAGGATGCCGGCGGACTTCTCCATGCCGCGGATGTCCGCCGGGGACGTCTCGGGGCGCACCAGGATCACGGTCCGGCCCGCCTTGGCGGCGATCTCCGCAGCCTCGGATGTGGTCACGATCTCACCGGCGGCGACGCCGGGGGAGGCGGGAAGACCGGTCGTGAGCAGGACGGTGTCCCCCGGATCGCGGACAAAGATCCGGGGCGGGTTGGCGAGATACCGGGCCACCCGACGCACCGCTTCATGGCGCGTGAGGGGAAAGCCAGGATCCTCCGCCATCTCCACGGCCATCCGCATGGCGGCCCGAGGGCTGCGCTTGCCAACCCGCACCTGGAGCATCCAGACCTTGCCCTGCTCGATCGTGAACTCGATGTCGCAGAGGTCGCGGTAGTGGCCCTCCAGCACGGCCGCGTAGCGCCGCAGCTCGGCGCCGGCCTGGGGCAGGCGCTCGTCAAGGGTGCTCAGGGAGTCCGGCTTGTGGGTGCCGGCCACGACGTCCTCACCCTGGGCGTTGAACATGACGTCGCCGTAGAGGGTCTGCTCGCCGGTGGCGGGGTTGCGGGTAAAGAGCACTCCGGTGCCCGAATCGCCCCCCCGGTTGCCGAAGACCATGGCCTGGACCGTGACCGCGGTGCCGAGGTCGTCGGGGATGCCCTCGTGACTCCGGTAAGCCCGGGCTCGATCACTGTTCCACGATTCGAATACGGCTTGGACGGCGCCCCGGAGCTGCGCCCAGGGGTCGTCCGGCGCCTCGGTGCCGACGATCTCACGGTACATCTCGTGGAACCGCCGCAGGCAGTCGGCGGCGAACGCCTCATCTCCGGTCAGGGCGGCCAGCCCCTTCGCCGTGGCGTCGTTCAGCCCCAGGTTGAGGATCGTGTCCATCATCCCCGGCATCGAGATGGGCGCCCCGGAGCGGACGCTCACCAGCAAGGGATCGTCAGGGTCACCCAAGCGCCTCCCGGTCAGCTCGGCGAGGCGGTGGACGTGAGCCTCGACCTGCGCGTCGAGATCCGCCGGCCAGCCGGCGGTCAGATAGCTCTTGCAGACCGTGGTGGTGATCGCGAAGGCGGGGGGGACGGGCAGGCCGAGCTCGGTGGCCATGACCACCAGGTTCGCCGCCTTGCCACCCAACAGCTGGGTGAGGTCCGCCAGCGGCAGGGAGGGGGCGCGATCGATGTCATAGACGTGGTCGTAGACAGCCTGAACGAGCCCGTCCACCGAGCCATCGCCGCCGTCGGGGCCCCACTCAGGGGAGGACAGGGGCACCCCGCCATCGTCTTCGGGCCTGCGCGCAGATGCGACGCAGCCCTGGAGGCTGAGGGATCCCGCCTCTCCGTCACCACGCGGCGTATTCACGTCCATCACGTCATTCCCTGCATTGGGCGGTAACTTGACACGAAGCATCGGGGGGGTCCGTGGGGCTGCGAAAGGGCCATAGGTCCCCTTTGAGGGTGGTCATTGATCATCGACCAAGGATGATCGATCATCGATTAGAGGATAAAGGATCATCACGGACCAGGCCGGATGGCCCTTACTGACCGCCTCAGAAGAGGGAATACTGCGCGGCGCGGCTGGGCCCGGTCCAGCCGGCATCCGGACAGTGGAAAAGGGGAATGGGGCATGGGGGAAGTGATCTAAAAAAGAGGTCAGAAGGTTTCGCTGCGGCTGGCGGCGGCCATCACCGCCCGGTTTCTGCGTTTCGGCTGGCCGGGACATTGGACCCATCCAAGCCTGCCGGTCCGACCTCATAAGGAGAGTTAGGCAATGGCACTCGATCAATCCGCGGAAATCCAGATGGAGACGGCCCAGACCAAGGAGACGATCCCGTTCTGGCTCGCGGTATCCATCACCGTGATGTGCATCCTTCCCCTGGGCTTGTACTTCGGCCAGTACAGCCTGCCCCTCTGGGTGGCCTTCATCGTGTGGGCGGAGTACTTCGCCCTCGGTGGCACCCCGTCCAACATCAAGACCATCATTCCCGCCTACACCGGTGGTGTCGTCTGGGGCGTGTTGATGATCCTCCTCTACACCTGGTTCGCACCCCACATGACGGGGGCCTCGGTGTACCCGATGTACATCGCTCTGTTCATCGGCGTCTCCGCGATGGTCTACGTCATGAAGTACTTCAAGGTCTTCCAGACCGGATCGCTGCCCTACTTCAACGGGCTGTCGATGCTGCTGGCGGTCTACTTCGTCGGTGCCCACCCCGCCTTCACCACCAACGCGTACGTGCTGGTTCTCCTCGCGGGAGCCTACGCGCTCGCCGGCGGCTACCTGGGATGGATCATCGGCTGGTTCAACGTGACCATCACCTTCCCGCGGAAGGTCACCTCGGCGCGTTCCTGACAACGCTCTGGTTTCACCCTTCATTCGGAGGTCATGTCCATGAGTGCACCTGAGCAGAAGGCCGAAGACCCCATCTTCAAAGAAGAGGTCCTCGGTCAGTTTCTCGGTGACGAGAGCTTCCCGGTCACCTGGGACCAGGAGCTGGAGAAGCATCTCTTCTGGGTCTACGACGACCTGCACAACCCGCACCCCCTGAGCCCGATGCACCAGGACATCGGTCTCTGGACGCAGTCGTGCGACCACATGTTCCGCCGTTTCGGGACGCCCTTCGCGACCGACTGGATCGCCAAGAACGTCAACGGCTATCTCTACACGGCAGCCATCCCGGCCAACTCGGAATTCAAGATCGACGGCTTCGAGCTGGGAGCTCGCGCCGGCATGGTGGTGCCCCTCGACCCCGACTATGCCAAGAAGATCGGTGTCTACCTCGGCGCGGTGCTGCCCACCTATGGTGAGGAGTTCGCGGATTGGTGGTACGGCCGGCTCGTCCCCGAGATGAAGCGCAACTTCGACTATCTCGAGGGCATGCTCGACAAGCAGGACCAGCTCACCCTGATGGAGCTCGCCTGCCTGCTCGAGGACGCGATCGATATGCACGATCGCCACTGGAAGATCCACTGGATGCTCAACTTCGCGCAGCTCTCCGCGACCCTCAACCTGCGAGCGGTCATGGAGAAGACCCACGGCAAGATCAACGAGGAGCTCCTCGGCCGGCTTCAGAACTCGGCCAAGGACCGCAACTGGGACTCGATCGAAGCCCTGTGGAAGATGAAGGAAGAGGCCAAGGCCGACTCCACGCTGGCTGTCGCGTTCAAGTACGAGACCGCCGGAGAGATCATCGCCGCGTTGAAGGGCACGGAGCGGGGTCGGAAGTTCATCGAGGAACGAGTCGTCCCCTACCAGAAGGAATTCGGCTGGCACGCGGTCTGGAGCCACGAGTTCATCTTCCCGACCGTGTATGAGCACATGGAGCCGGTGATCGAGCTGGTCCGCGGCTACATCGAGACCAACTACGACTACCCGAAGACGATCAAGGTTCTGGCCGATGACATCGCGTCGGCTGCCAAGGAGATCCTGGAGGGCCTCAAGGGTGAGGCGCTCGAGGAGATGCGGGTAGCCAACGACATCAACCTCAAGATGGCCCCGCTCACTCCGGACCATCACTTCTACATCGACCAGGGTGCCAATGCGCACGTGCGTTTGGTGCTCATCGCGATCGGCAAGAAGCTCGTCGCCCAGGGCGTTCTGGATGCCCCCGATGACGTCGTCTTCCTGCACTACAACGAGTTGCGGCAGTTCATGGGCGATCCCAAGGCCATGGACGCCCGTGTTCTCGTGGCCAAGGCCAAGGCGGCCCGGGAGCAGGCGTACACGATCCGGCCCAAGGACTGGATCGGTACCGTCACCCAGTCCCAGCTCGACTTCCCCTACCTGAACCTGTGGGGCTTCCCCGACAAGTTCTACCGGAAGGCGGACACCGTCGCCGGCCAGTTCACCGGCTTGGGTGGCTCGCCGGGCGTGGTTGAAGGCGTGGCTCGGGTGGTCCTCCGCGAGGACCAGTTCGATGAGGTCCGCGGCGGCGATATCCTTGTCTGCCAGATGACCAACCCGGCCTGGGTCGTGCTCTTCACCAAGATCGTCGGTCTGGTGACCGATGCGGGCGGCACCGTCTCGCACCCGGCCGTGCTCTCGCGCGAGTTCGGGATTCCCGCCGTGGTCGGGACGTCCGTGGCAACCCAGATGGTCAGCAACGGGGACCGGATCCGGCTCAACGGCACCACCGGTGTCGTCGAGATCCTGGAGAAGGCCGCCAAGCCCGCCAAGAGCGACCTCTTCGGGCTCTGAGGCTAAGTCGATGCGCCGAGCGCCGATGATCATTCGCAATGTTCTGAGCGATCAGGTCAAGGATTACCTCGTCACGGCGATCCTTGCCGGTGAGTTTCCCCCTGGGTCTCGGATCATCGAGACCCGGGTGGCGCGGCACCTTGGCGTGAGCCAGGGCCCCGTGAGAGAGGCATTGCGGGACCTTGAGGCGCTCGGCCTGATCGACAGCACCCCGTACCTGGGAGCACGCGTCCGGCAGCCGCACAAGGCGGAGCTGCTCGAGGCCTACGACGTTCGAGCCGTGCTCGAGTCGTTTGGAGCTCGACTGGCGATGCCGCGGCTGTCGGACGCCGACCTCCTTGATCTGGAGGGTTACGTCACCGCCATGCAGCAGGCCGCCCGAAACGGCGACGAGAACGAGCAGGCGCGAATCGACGTGGTCTTCCACAGCCGGATGGTCGCGATTTCGGGAAACGAGGTGCTCCAACGCCTCTGGCGCTACCTGGAGCCGGTTTCCCGGACTCACATCACCTACATCCTTCCCGGTGTTGACGCAGAGATGATCTCCGGCCTCCACCTGCCCATCCTCACGGCTCTCCGCGACCGGGATGCGGCATCCGCCGATCAGGCCATCCACGATCACTTCCGGATCGCCGGTTCGATGTTCGATTCCCTGTTCGTGGAGCGGCCGGCTTCCGAGGCCGCCCCACTGCGGAGCGGGCAGGGCCTCCACGGGGCGACACCGCGTGAGGCCCTTTCGTGATCGACCAGGCCGGCGCCGTTCGCATCGAGCTCACGGTCAACGGGCGCCAGCGCGTCCTCGAAGCATCGCCGCATCAGTCACTTCTCAGTCTGCTTCGTGATGACCTGGGGCTGACCGGTACCAAGGCGTGCTGTCTGGTCGGTGAGTGCGGAGCGTGCACGGTGAGCCTGAACGGCCGGATCGTGGATTCGTGCCTCATCCTGGCCGTCGAAGCCGACGGCGCCGAGCTCACCACCATCGAGGGACTGGCCGCGGACGGTCCCCTGACCTCGCTGCAGCGGGCCTTCCTGGAGGAGGGCGCCGCCCAGTGCGGCTACTGCACCCCCGGCCAGGTGATGGCCGCCCGCGACCTGCTGGGGCGGATACCCCATCCCACCAAGGCCGAGGTCCAGGAGGGGATGGGCGGCAACCTCTGCCGCTGCGGCTGCTACTACCAGATCACCGAGGCGGTGCTCGGGGCCGCTGCGGCTGCCGATTGATGAGCGGGCAGATCGGGGTTTCGGCAGAGCGGGTCGGCGGGCCTGCGCGCGTCACCGGTGCCTACCAGTACGTGGGCGACATTCGCCTGGCGGATGTCCTTCATGTGAAGCTCGTCACCCTCCCCTGCGCCCACGCCCGAATCCGCAGCATCGACGTCAGCGCCGCCGAGCGCCTTCCCGGTGTCCGGTTGGTGATGACGGCCGCGAGCCTACCCCAGCCGGTGCCACGATTCGGCCCCCAGTTCCAGGACCGGCCGGTGCTGGCCGTCGACGAGACCAAATACCACGGCGAGCCGGTGGCGGCGGTTGCCGCCGATACCGAGGATGCCGCCGAGGCGGGTGCCCGCCTGGTTCGGATCGACTACCTGGAGCTGCCGCCCATCCTCAGCGTGGCCGCGGCCCTGGCTCCCGGCGCTCCGCTGGTGCAGGACCCGGAGCTCCGCCCCGGGGACCCGCTCGCGGAAACCAACGTCCTGCGTGAGCACCCGGTCAGTTGGGGGGACGTGGCCGGGGCTGTCAGCGACCTCGTCGTCGAGGGCACCTACACGTTCCCCATGGTGACCCAGTTCGCCATCGAGCCCCACGGCTTCATGGCCGCCCCGGACGGCGACGGTGTCCTGATCTGGAGCTCGATCCAGCATCCCTACTGGCTGCAGAAGATCATCGCCGAGATCCTTGGACTGCCGCTCGCGAAGGTCAGGGTTCTGGCTCCCGATCCGGGTGGAGCTTTCGGTGGCAAGCAGCACACCAAATTCGAGCCGCTCGTCGCCTTCATAGCGCTGCGGACCGGCCGGCCCGCTCGCCTCATCCTCACCCTGGAGGAGACGTTCCAGGCAGTGCGGCGGATGTCGGCCGAGGTCCGTGTCCGGACCGGATTCCTCTCGGACGGCACCATCACCTTTCGGGAGGTGGAAGCGGACTATCTGCTGGGAGCGTACGCGGACATCGCCGATCGGGCGGCCAGCAAGGGCAGCCATATCTCCTGCGGCCCCTATCGCGTCCCGGCGGCGCGCATCGTGGCGAGGAGCATCCTCTCGCACACCCCACCGGCGACCGCCTTCCGTGGCTTCGGAGCGCCCCAGCCGAACTGGGCGGTCGAGTCGAACATGGATGATGCGGCGCGAGCGCTTGGGCTCGACCCCGTGGAGCTGCGCCTTCGCAACCTGGCTCGCAGGGGAGAGGAGTTCATACCGCACGACACCACCGTCGACGGCGACTGGGAGCAGACGATCCGCCGGGCCGCGGAGCTGATCGGATGGGGAACGCCGTTGCCGGCGGGTCGCGGACGCGGCGTCGCCCTCGGCGTCAAGTCCGGGCCCACGACCGGCCTCTCGTACGCCACCGTGCGGCTCCTGGCCGATGGCAGCGTCATCCTCTACTCGGGCACGTCGGACATGGGCCAGGGATCGCGCACGCTCTTCGCCCAGATCGCGGCCGAGGAGCTGGGCGTCCCGATCGATCGGATCACAGTGGTGATGGGCGATACGGCCGTGGTCCCCTACGACCAGCAGACATCGGCGAGCCGCTCGACGGTGCTGATGGGGAACGCCGTCCTCCAGGCGTGCAGGGAGATCCAGGCCAAGGTGAGGGCCATGGCGGCCCGCCTCCATGGGATCAGCGAGACGGCCATCGTCGTCGAGCGCGGCATCGTCCGGCTGCCCGACGGCCCGGTGACGATCGTTGAGATCCTGAAGCCTGGGCTGGGGAGCCTCGGCGGGGAGGTGATCGGCAACGGCGAGAGCCGAAAGGAGGCCGAGCCCGGCCATCCACTGAGTGGAAGTGCCGCCTTCTACGAGTTCAACTGCACCGCCGTCGAGGCTGAGGTCGACGAGGATACCGGCAACGTCGCCATCGTGCGCCACGTCACCGTGTCGGACGTGGGCAAGGCGATCAACCCGCTCCAGGTCCGCGGCCAGGATGAGGGTGCCGCGATCCAGGGTCTCGGCCACACCTTCATGGAGCATTACATCTTCGACGAGTCCGGGCGAATCCGAAACCTGGGGGCGATCGATTACCGGATCCCGACCAGCATGGACCTGCCCGTTGAGCTGCAGAGCGACATCGTCGAGAACGCCGATGGCCCCGGTCCCTACGGCGCCAAGGGGATGAGCGAAGGCGCGCTGATCTGCACCGCGGCAGCGGTGGCGGCAGCGATCCGCGATGCCACCGGAGTCGTGATCCGTGACCTGCCCCTCACCCCGGAGCGGGTCTGGAAAGCACTCTCGGAACGACCACTAGCCACTGCCGCGGCCCACGAAGTCGCCCAGAGGAGGGTTCCAGGATGACCACCCCACCGGATTCTGACCCCGCGCACACGGAGGTCGGTCCGATCGCGCGACTGCCCAGGGAGCGCCTTGTCGAGGCGGCCCGCCTGGTGCGTGAAGGTCACACCTACTCTCTGGCCGCGACCCGGTACCCGGGCATGCCGCTCTTCCCCGGTCACCCGCCCTTCCAGGTCCTGAATGCCAGGACCCCTCGCGGCATTCGCGTCGCCAGCGCGCAACCCTGGGGGCCGGTCAACGACGCCGGGCTCGGCTACATGGCTGAGTACGTGATGGCAACCTCGCACTCCGGCGCTCACATGGACGCGCTCGCTCACATGACCGTCGGCGACGATTCCCACTGGTATGGAGGCGGCAGTGCCGACGCCCACCTGACCGACGCCGGTCCGGTCTTCGGCGACGCCTCGAAGCTGCCGCCGTTCTTCACCCGGGGTGTGCTCGTCGACGCGCCCCGCCACCGTGGCGTCGACTGCCTGCCCAAGGGGTCGGCGATCGACGCCGCCGAGATGGAGGCGATCTGCGCGGCGGAGGGCGTCACGGTCCAGCCCTGGGACGTCGTCCTCATCCGGACCGGCTATATGGGTCTCTGGCCGGACGTCGAGAAGATGGCGGCCCACAAGACCCCGGGCCCGGACATCTCCGCCGCCCACTGGCTCCTCGAACGCGGCGTGGTGGCGACGGGCACCGACACGGAGACCTATGAGGTGCAGCCGGCGCCCGTTCTGGGAGTTCCGGCGAACCCGCAACCGGTGCACACCCTGCTGCTCATCGAAAACGGTATCTACATAATGGAGAGCCTGGATCTCGAGGCGCTCGCCAGGGACCAGGTCTACGAGTTTCTGTTCGTTGCCCTACCCGTGAAGATCCGCGGTGCCACCGGCTCCATGGTGGATCCTCTGGCGGTCGTGTAGTGGACCAGTCACGTTCATAGGCTCGACAGTGCCCTCGCCCCCCACTCATGTGTCATACGTTTTGTTTCCTGCTGATCTGAGCCCTCGAGGAGATTGATAGTGTCCCTGTCCCCCACCAGCACAGCTTCCGCCGCGGCCTCGCCCGACGTTCCCGCCACCATGCAGGCGCTCGTCGTGCAAGAGCCCAACCATTTCCAGATCCAGGAGGTGCCGGTGCCGGTGCCCGGCCCCAACCAGGTGCTGGCGCGGGTGCGGGCGGTCTCGATCTGCGGCACCGACGTCCATCTGGTCCGCGGCGACTACCCTGGCTTCTGGCCGCCGGCCTTCCCCTTCATCCCGGGCCACGAGTGGGCCGGTGACATCGTGGCCATGGGGCCGGGGGCGGCGGAATTCGGTTGGAAGCTCGGGGACCGTGTGGCCGGCACCTCGCATGACGCCTGCGGCGTCTGCCAGAAATGCGTCGAGGGTCGCTACAACCTCTGCGAGAACTACGGCGTCCTGAGTCTCCACAAGCAGTACGGGCACAACGTCCAAGGGGCGGACGCGACCTACGTGGTCCACGGCGTGAAGGCGATCTTCCACCTGCCCGACGGCCTCTCGTACGCCGAGGGAGCGGTCATCGATCCGGCCTCGATCGCCCTGCATGTCGCCAACCGGGGCGGCGTGCGTCCGGGGGACCGGGTGGCGATCACCGGGGCCGGGGCGATCGGGTTGCTCGCTGGCGATGCGGCGCTGGTCCGCGGCGCCAGCCGGGTGATCATTGTCGAGAACAACAAGACCCGGCTCGCCAAGGCTGCCGAGTTCGGCTTCGAGACTGTCGACAGCGGTGGGCCCGACCCGGTCGCCGAGGTCCGGGCGGCCACCGACGGGCAGGGTGTCGACGTGGTGCTGGAGTGCGCCGGGGTCCCGGCCACCGTCCAGCTGGCGCTGGGGATGCTCCGCAAGGGAGGCCGATGCGCTGCCGTGGGCATCCCGACCAAGGGCGTGGAGATCCCTATGCAGCGGCTGGTCCTCGACGAGCTGGAGCTGGTCGGCTGCCGGGCCACCGCCGGCGAGATGCGCCACGTCATGCCCCTCGTCGAGCAGGGTCGGATGCGGGTGCGTGAGGTCACCACCCACCACTTCGCGCTGGCCGACTACGGTCAGGCGCTGGCGACCTTCAACGATCCGGCCAGCGGGGCGATCAAGATCATCATCGAGCCCTAGCCGGCCTCACGCGCCGTGCGGTGCCGCCGCACAGCCTCGCGCCCGGTTTGCCCGGGCGCGAGGCGCGGTCGGACGTCCGCACCCGTTGAGACGTCCGAGCTCGGCAACACCGTCATGGCGTGGGCCTTGGGCATGGTGAAGAGGAGGCCGCACGCTTCGGTATAGTCCATATAATGGACAGCAAGTCTGCCAACTGGACAAATCGATGGTCCCCGCGTAACATGCGGCCCAAGGAGGCTGCACCGTGAATGCTTGGCACGACCGCTCCGATCAAGATTCGTCATCGGCCCCTGGCCGGTGCGCTTGCGCCGCGGTACCGTCGCGACCCTCTTCTGTCCCTGTCGTCGGGCGCGAGGTGAGGCTGAATGGCTACGCGCGTTGAGATGCCCAAGCTGGGCAACACCGTCGAGGAGTGCCTGCTCACCGCGTGGCGCAAGACGAAGGGGGACCCCGTCCAAGGGGGCGAGGTGCTCGCCGATATCGAGACCGACAAGACCACCTTCGAGCTGACCGCGCCGGCGGGCGGGGTCCTGCTCGAGACCTTCTTCGAGGCGGGCGCCCTCATCCCTGTGTTCAGCACGGTGTGCGTGATCGGGGCGGCGGGGGAGAGCGTCGAGGCGTTCCGGACCGCGACCAGCGGGTCGCCGCCCGATGATGGAGCCGTGCCCGGGGCCGCGCCGGTCCCGGACGCCAGGGGAGCAGCCGCCGCAGCACAACCGGCGGGTGCGGGGGCGGCCGGCGCAAACCCGCCGCGCGACACCTCGAGCTCGGTGGCGGAATCGGGACCGCTCAGCCCGCGGGCCCGGCGGTTCCGCCGTGAGCACGAGTTTCACTCCGCGGCGGTCGTGGGGAGCGGTCCGGGCGGGAGGGTCGTGGAGGCCGACCTGCGCGCCCTCCTGCAGGTGTCGCGGCAAGCGCCTGGCGCCGCACCCGAGGCCGGCCCTCGGACGCCGGTCGATAACGCTGGGGTGAGCGGCGATGCGCGCCAACCCTCGGGAGGGCCGCCGTCCCGTACCCGCCTCTCGCTGGTGCGACGGACCATCGCCCGGCGCCTTCGCGAATCGCTCGGTTCCACGGCCCAGTACACGCTGCACGGATCGGCCAACGCCGGCCCCCTGCTGCTGCTCCGCCGCCGGTTCAAGGCCGCGCCCGAGACCGCCGGGATCAGCATCGGTGACCTGGTCGTCTTCTGCGCCATCCAGGCCCTGCTCGAGGTTCCCGACCTGAACGCCGAGCTCATCGATGACACCCTCCACCGGCATCAGGACGTTGACATGGCCTTCGCCTGTGACACGCCGCGGGGGCTGGTCGTCCCGGTGATCCGGAGCAGCCAGGGCCTCTCGCTCCCCGCGCTCTCGGGGCGGATCAAGGAGCTGGCCGCCCAGGCGGTGGCGGGCACCATCGCCCCCGATGACCTGAGTGGGGGGACGTTCACGGTCACCAACCTGGGGAGCTTGGGGGTCGAGTCCTTCACCCCGGTGATCAACCCGCCCCAGGTGGCCGTCCTCGGCGTCGACGCCATCCAGGTCAAGCCGGTCCGCAAACCGGACGGCAACATCGAGTTCATCGACGCCATCGGCCTCTCCCTCACTGTTGACCACCAGTGGGTCGACGGGGCTCCGGGGGCGAGGTTCCTCGGCACTGTGCGGGAGAAGATCGAGAAGGTGGAGACGTTGTGCACGATCTGATCGTGATCGGGGGTGGGCCGGGTGGCTACGAGGCGGCCGCTCACGCCGGTGAGCTGGGCAAGCGGGTGCTCCTGGTCGAGGCGGGTAGCCTCGGTGGAGCCTGCCTCAACGTCGGGTGCATTCCCGCCAAGGTGTTTCTGCGCTCCTCCCGCCTCTACCGCGAGTGCAAGGAGGCAGGGCCGTTCGGGGTGCGGGTCGAGGGGGTGAGCTTCGACGCGCCGGTCGTGGTGGAGCGCAAGAACCGGATCGTGGCGGCGCTCGGCCGGGGGGTGGCCGCCAAGCTCAAGGGCGCCGGCGTGGAGGTGGTCGCCGGCCGGGCCCGCCTGGCCGGGCGTCATCTGGTCCAGGTGGGCGACGAGCAGCTGGAGGCCGAGAACGTGCTGGTCGCCACCGGGTCGCGGCCCACGGTCCCGCCCATCCCGGGGATCGGCGCCGAGCACGTCCTCAATTCGGACCGCGTCTTCGACCTCGCCGAGGTGCCCCAGAGCATCGCCATCATCGGCGGCGGCTACATCGGGCTCGAGCTGGCCACCTACTTCCGCGAGGCCGGCGCCGAGGTGGCGGTCTTCGAGATGCTCCCCCAGATCGCAGCCAACTGTGACAGCGATGTGTCGGTTCGGCTCCTCCAGGCGCTCAAGCGAAGCGGGATCGACTTCCACCTCTCCTGCCGGGTGCTGGCTGTCGAGGCAGGAGCGCTTCGCTACGACGATGGTTCCGGGGCTCCGAAGACACATGTCGCGGAGCGCATCCTCAACGCCACCGGACGGGCCCCGGTGGTCGCTGGACTGGGCCTGGAGGAGGTCGGCGTCGACTTCAGCCCGGCGGGCATCCGGATCAGCGAGCAGGGCCAGACCAGCCTTCCCGGGGTGTGGGCGTGCGGCGACGTGACCGGTCAGTACATGCTGGCCCACGCCGCCACCCGCGAGGGCATCGTCGCCGTCAACTCGATGTTCGGCATCCCGGATCGGATCCGGTACGAGGCCATCCCCGCGGTCATCTACACCCACCCCGAGGTGGCCATGGCGGGTCGCACCGAGGCGGAACTGACCCGGGCGGGGATCCCGTTCCGCAAGGCGACCGTGCCCATGGGGGTCGCCGGGCGGTTCCTGATCGAGAACGAGCAGGGCAACGGTTTCGTCAAGGTGCTGGTCGGGGCGAAAGCTGGAGAGATCCTGGGCGTCCATGCGGTCGGGGACTCCTCCAGCGAGTTCATCGTGGCCGCCTCCGCTCTGATCGAAACAGCGCTCACCGCCCGGCAGGCTGCGGAGGTCGTCTTCCCGCATCCGACGGTGTCCGAGGCGCTCCGCGAAGCCATCCTCAAGGTCCGTTAGGAGAACTCGGCTGTGACCAAGCTGCTTACGATCGAACCGGAGGAAGCACTCTCTCAGGATGTCCTCCGCTTCGGCGACATCCCGGTCAACGCATACCAGCGAACGGTGAAAGAGGAGCGTTCGCGGTATTCGACCGAAGACTTTCTGGACATATGGCGGGACATGTGCGCCATCCGGGAATTCGAGACGGTCATCCAGGAGCTCAAGCTCAAGGGAGCGTATCGAGGGGTCACGTACAACCACGCCGGCCCTGCTCACCTCTCCATCGGGCAGGAGGCGGCGGCGGTGGGCATGGCCTTCTCGCTGACCCCCGACGACCACATCTTCGGATCCCACCGCAGCCATGGGGAGATCCTGGCCAAGGGCTTTTCCGCGATCCGCCAGCTGAGCGAGGAGCAGCTCCTCGAGATCATGCGCAGCTACCGGGACGGGGCGGTGCTCGGTCCGGTGGAGAAGGGGTTCCAGGGATCGGTGCGCGAACTGGCGATCCGCTTCTTCGTGTACGGCGCGTACAGCGAGATCTTCGCTCGTGAAACCGGCTTCAACCGCGGGCTGGGCGGGTCGATGCACGCCTTCTTTGCGCCCTTCGGGATCTACCCCAACAACGCCATCGTGGGAGGTTCCGGATCGGTGGCTCCCGGAGCCGCCCTCTTCAAGCGGGTCAACCGGCGGCCGGGCATCGTGGTGGCCAACCTCGGCGATGCCTCGTTCGGCTGTGGCCCGGTGTGGGAGGGGATCACCTTCGCGAGCATGGACCAGTATCGCAAGCTCTGGGACCAGGCTCTGGGCGGGGGTCTTCCGATCATCTTCAACTGCATGGACAACTTCTACGGGATGGGTGGCCAGCCCAACGGGGAGACCATGGCCTGCGAGTTCATCGCCCGGATCGGTGCGGGGGTGAACCCGGAGGCGATGCACGCCGAACGGGTCAACGGCTACGACCCGATGGCGGTGATCGACGCCTTCCAGCGCAAGAAGGAGTTGCTGCTGCAGGGGAGGGGCCCAGTCCTCCTCGACACCATCACCTACCGCTTCAGCGGCCACTCGCCGTCCGATGCCTCGAGTTACCGGTCCAAGGAGGAGCTCGAGCGCTGGGAGGCGGTCGATTCGATCAGCTCCTTCCGGCTGCGCCTCGAGGAGGCCGGCGCCGTGAGCGCCGACGCCCTCGACCAAGCGCGGCGCGAAATCCAGGAGACGGTGTTCGCGATGTTCCAGCTGGCCGCCGACCTGGAAGCGTCTCCGCGCCTGCAGCTCGACTCGGAGCTGATCGGCGAGGTGATGTTCTCCAACCGGCACGTCGAGAGCTTCGATGCTCGCCCCCCCGAGCTGCTGCAGGACCTCGCCGACAACCCCCGGGTCAAGCAGATCCAAGGCAAGGTGCGCACCGGCTTCCAGGACGGCAAGCCGGTGCCCAAGATGAAGGTGTTCAACATCCGCGATGCCATCTTCGAGGCCATGCTCCATCGCTTTGCCATCGACCCCACGATGGTCGCCTTCGGTGAGGAGAACCGGGATTGGGGCGGCGCCTTCGCGGTCTACCGCGGCCTCACCGAGGCCCTGCCCTACCACCGGCTCTTCAACTCGCCGATTTCGGAGGCGGGCATCGTCGGGGCGGCGGTGGGCTATGGCATGGAGGGAGGCCGGGCGGTCGCGGAGCTGATGTACGCCGACTTCATGGGTCGGGCCGGCGACGAGCTCTTCAACCAGCTGTCGAAGTGGCAGGCGATGTCCGCCGGGTTGCTGACCCTGCCGGTGGTGGTGCGCATCTCCGTCGGCGCCAAGTACGGAGCCCAGCATTCGCAGGACTTCACCGCGCTCACCAACCACATCCCCGGCCTCAAGGTGGTCTACCCGGTCACCCCCTATGACGCCAAGGGGATGATGAACGCCGCCCTCGCCGGGACCGATCCGGTGCTCTTCTTCGAGAGCCAGAAGCTCTATGACATCGGCGAGATGTTCCAGACTGCCGGCGTTCCCGAGGGCTATTACGAGATCGAGCTCGGACTGCCCTCCGTCAAGCGCACCGGCGCGGACCTGACCATGATCACCCTCGGGCCGGCCCTGTACACGGCGATCGCCGCCGCCGACCAGCTCCTCGAGCGCTTCGACATCTCCACCGAGGTCATTGACCTCCGCTCAGCCAATCCCCTGGATTACGGCCCCCTGGTGGAGTCGGTGCGCAAGACCGGCAAGGTCCTGCTCGTCTCGGAGGCGGTGGAGCGGGGCGGCGTGATGCAGACGGTTGCCTCCACCTTGACCCAGCTCTGCTTCGATGATCTCGACGGACCGCCGGTTGTGGTGGGTTCCAGGAACTGGATCACGCCCGCCCCCGAGCTGGAAGAGATGTTCTTCCCGCAGCCGGCCTGGCTGCTGGATGCCGTCCACGAGCAGATCCTTCCGCTTCGGGGATACCGTCCGACCGGTAACCGCACTCGAGGCGAGCTGCTCCGGCGGGCTCGCCATGGCGTGTAGCGTCAGCCCTCGCTCGCCGCGAGGTGGCGACGCATGAGCAAGCCAACCATCGTCTGCACGGGCATGTGCAACACCAAGGGGACCGAGGTCCGGTTCCTCGCCGAGATGGTGGCCGCCCACGGGGGGAGGCCCCTGATCATGGATCTCAGTCTGGGCGGCGCCGTCGATTGGGCCGACGTCTCCCTCCAAGAGGTTCTGGCCTGCACCGATGTCAAGCTCCAGGACGTGCTCGCGGCTCCCCGGGCCGAGGCCAGCGATCTGGTCGGTCGCGCCGGTGCCGCCAAGATCCTGGAGCTGTACTCGCGCGGTGAGTGCGACGGGGTGCTGTCCTGGGCGGGATCGGTGGGGACGTCGACGGCGACGCGGGTGATGCGTGCCCTGCCCTTCGGGGTGCCCAAGATCATGCTCACCGATATGACCTCGGGCGACATCGGCACCTGGGTCGGCAACAAGGACATCTACATCGTCAATCCCACCCTTGAACAGGGCATCAACGTGGTCACCCGCCGGGTGGTGGCCAACGCGGCCGCCGGAATCGTGGCCATGGCCCAGGTGGGACCGATTGCAGCCGGCTCTCGGCCTCTTTGCGCCATCACCTCGTACGGGACGACGACCCCGACGGTGCTGCGCTGCAAGACCTTCATGGAGGATCGCGGTTGGGATACGGCGGTCTTCCACGCCGTTGGAGTGGGGGCCACCATGGAGGACCTCGTGCGGTCCGGCCTGATCACCGCGGTGCTCGACATCACCCCCGCTGAGCTCATCAACGGTCTATGCCAGAGCCCGTTCCGGGTTCCCGCGAGCTGGGACGGCGAGCGTCTGTCGGCAGCCGGCGAGATGGGGATTCCACAGGTCGTCGTACCCGGCGGATTGGACCAGGTCGCCTATGGCGCGCTGGACTCGATCCCGGCTGTCTATCGTGACGACCTCAAAGCTGGAAGGCGACCCTCCCATCGTGGCACCGGGCTGCCCTACCGGCACAACGAGGGGGTCACCATCATGGTCCCCACTCTCGACGAGGTGGCCGCGGTCGCTCGGTACATGGCCGGCAAGCTGAATCGAACCAAGGGGCCCACCACGGTCGTGGTACCGATGCGCGGCTGGTCCGCCTACGACCAGACCGAGGCGGTTGCCACGCGCGAGCGGGGTTGGGCCGAAGGCAACGGTGACGGGCCCACCTGGGAGCCGGATCCCGCGCGGCTGGACCGGTCCGCCCGGGCAGCTGTGATGCTGAAGGTGCTGGGCGAGACTCTGGACCCGAGCAACGACAGCCTCGACCTGATGGCGGTCGACATGCACATCCTCGATCCGGAGCTGGCAGATCTGCTCAACCGGCTGATCGGCGACATGCTGGATGGCACCTGGAAGAAAGGCGCGTACGCAGAGCTGGATATTCGGAAGGGGGTCGGCTGACCGATGAGACGTTCCGCGCTGTACGCCACGTTCGTGGAGACCAGGTGATGCGCGCGCCGTTGGACCTTGACGTGGCCCTGGTCCCGGAGCAGGCGCTGGCGTGGCCGCCCACCGTGTGCGTGGTGATCGACCAGTTGCGCGCCAGCTCCACGCTCACCGTCGCGCTCGATCTCGGTTGCCCTGAGGTGGTCGTCACCGGCAGCCTGGAGGAGGCGCGCCGGCTTGCCCGCGAGCGCGGCAGTCTCCTCGCCGGCGAGCGCGGTGGGCGCATCGCCCCCGGTTTCGATGTCAACAACTCGCCTGCCGAGTTGCGAGCCATCGGGGTGGGAGGCCGCGGGTTGGTCCTCTCCACCAGCAATGGCACCAAGGTGCTCAGCCGCCTGCAGACCATGCCCGCCGTGCTCATCGGCTGCTTCAGGAACGCGCGAGCCTGTGCGGAAGCCGCGGTCCAGGAAGCCGGGGCCCGGCATCTGGGGATCGGGATCGTCTGCGCCGGGCGCCGGGGGCGGTTTGCGCTCGACGATGCGCTGGCGGCCGGCCTGATCGTCAGCCGCGTGACCGATGCGGCTGAGGCCCGAGGGCACTCCTGCCAGCTGACCGATGCGGCGCGGGCCGCGGTGCGCCTGCGTTCCGCCTATCCGGACGGCATCGCCGCGCTCCGGGAGTCCTCCAGCGGGCAGGTCCTCATCAGCCTGGATGCCGAGGCGGACATTGAGATCTGCGCCAGTGTCGACAGCAGCGCCACCGTCCCGGTGCTACGCGGTGGGCGGCCCCTCAGGGTCGAGACCTGGCGGGCCTGACAAGTCCATATAGTGGACGCATCGTCTGCCATCTGGACAAATAGATCGACACAGCGTAAGATCCTCATCAAAGGTCGGCGGTCCGCGATGCGGCTGGCCGGCAGCCGGCTTGCGGAGGTATCCACCATGGCAACCACGCCAGTAGCAGTCGCTGAAAGCACTGTTCCCGTCCTCAGTCACTGGATCGATGGGCGCTCCGTCGAGGTCCCGCCGGAAAAGACGGCTCCGGTCTTCGATCCCTCGACCGGGGCGGTCATCGCCCGCGTACCGCGTGGCGGTGCGGCAGAGGTCGACCTCGCGGTGACCTCCGCCCGGCGGGCCTTCCCCGCATGGCGCGACATGCCGCTCATTGCCCGCAGCCATATCTTCTTCGCGTATCGCGAGCTCGTCTACCGCCACCGCGAGGATCTGGCCCGGCTCATCAGCCGTGATCATGGCAAGACCTTCCCGGATGCGCTCGGCGAGGTCATGCGCGGCATCGAGACGATCGAGTTCGCGTGCGGGCTGCCTGTGCATCTCGCTGGGATCAACACGCCGGGGGTCTCGACGAACGTCGACACCCACACCCTCCGGCAGCCGCTCGGCGTCGCCGTCGGGATCACCCCCTTCAACTTCCCGGCCATGGTGCCGATGTGGATCTACCCGATCGCTCTCGCCTGTGGCAACACCTTCGTCTGGAAGCCCTCCAGCCACACCCCGGGTGCGACCCAGCTCCAGGCGGAGCTGTGGAAGGAAGCGGGCCTTCCCGATGGCGTCTTCAACGTCGTGTACGGCGGGCGTGAGGCGGTCTCGGCCCTGCTGGTGCACCCCGGTGTCGACGCGATCCAGTTTGTCGGCTCGACGCCGGTCGGTAAGCACGTCTACGAGGTCGGCACTGCCCACGGCAAGCGCGTCGGGGCCTACACGGCCGCCAAGAATGCGATGGTCGTCCTGCCCGACGCCGACATGGAGTTCACCGCCGACGCGGCGGTCGCCTCCGGCTACGGCTCGGCTGGCGAGCGCTGCATGGCCCAAACGCTCGTGATCGGCGTTGGCGATGCCGCCGACCGTTTGCGCCCGCTCATGGAAGAGCGGATCCAGCGGCTCAAGATCGGCCCCGGTCTCGACCCCGATATGGACATGGGCCCGATCTACTCGGCCGAGCACCGCGCCGCGATCGTGGAATGGATCGACAAGGGCGTTGCTGAAGGCGCCGAGCTCATCGCCGACGGGCGGCGATTCTCTCGTCCGGACCACCCGGATGGCTTCTTCCTTGGGGCCACTCTTTTCGACCACGTCACGCCCTCGATGGAGATCTACCAGGAGGAGATCTTCGGGCCGGTCCTGGGTATCGTCCGGGTGGCGACATACGACGAGGCGCTCGCGCTCGTCAACGGCCACCAGTACGGCAATGGGACGGCGATTTTCACCACCGACGGCGGTGCCGGCCGGCGGTTCGAGCTCGAGGCGGACGTGCCGATGATCGGCATCAACATCCCGATCCCGGTGCCCGCAGGCTATCTCAGCTTCGGAGGCACCCGCGGTTCCGCCTTCGGCGACCTGAAGATGCGCGGGGAGGACGGCATTCGCTTCTTCACGCAGCAGAAGATGGTCACCGTGCGCTGGCCAGACCCGGGCCTGCGCGAGAAGCTCAGCCTCGTCTTCCCGGGCAACAGCTGAGCGATCGTCGTCGAAACTTCCCCTGGGTGGGACGCTGCCGGTTCCGGCGCGCTCCCACCCAGGAATACGATGTGATGAGGATATTGAGATGCTCGCGCAGATGACGGATAACCCGACGCGGCGAGGATACAAGAGCCCGCTTCACTGCATGACGCAGACCACGCCAACACGCCTGTGGAACGACTCCGCAGACGTTGACGAGCTCGCCTACTCCATCGAGAACGGCGCGGTCGGAGCCACCTGCAACCCGGTGATCGTTCTCGGGATGCTCAAGAAGGACATGGCGAAGTCGCGGGCACGCATCGAAGAGCTGATGGCGGAGCTGCCGGCGGCCACCGAGGATCAGATCGGCTGGAAGCTGGTCGAAGAGCTGTCCATCAGAGCCGCCAAGCTCCTCGAGCCGGCTTTCGAGACGACTCACGGACGCGACGGGCGGCTCTCCATACAGATCGATCCCCGGCTGTATCGGAACACCGAGGCGATGGTCGAGAACGCGGTCGCCTTCGCCGCACTGGCACCCAACATGATCGTGAAGATCCCGGCCACCACCGCGGGCGTTACGGCCATGGAGGAGGCGACCTATCGAGGCGTGAGCATCAACGCGACCGTCTGCTTCTCGCTTCCGCAGTGCATCGCCGTTGCGGAGAGTGTCGAGCGAGGACTTCGCCGTCGTGAGGCGGAGGGCAAGGAGATCGCGTCGATCAGCCCGATGTGCACCATCATGGTCGGCCGTCTCGACGACTGGCTCAAGGTGGTGATGGACAAGCAGGGCATCAGCGTCGATCCCGGGTGCTTGGAGTGGGCGGGGGTCGCCGTGTTCAAGAAGGCGTATCGGATCTTCCGCGAGCGGGGCTACCGGCTCCGGCTCCTTTCGGCGGCTTTTCGCAATCACATGCACTGGAGTGAGTTCATCGGCGCGGATGCCGTGATCTCCCCGCCGTGCCCCTGGCAGAAGCGCTTCAATGCCAGTGATGTCGAGGTCCGCCCACGCATCGACGAGCCGGTGGATCCGCGTCTGATGGACCCGCTGCTCACCCATTTCGGCGACTTTCGCCGCGCCTACGCGGAGGACGGAATCGCGATCGAGGACTTTGACCGGTTCGGCCCGACCGTTCGCACCCTGCGTCAGTTCATGGCCGCCGTCGGCGGGGTGGACGCCCTGGTCCGTGATGTGATGCTTCCCGATCTGGGTTGAGGCCGAGCGTGCAGACCGCCCCGGGAGACCAAGCCCCGAACGTGATCGCCAAGGCGGGAAGGGTGCTCGCTGAGTTGGGCGAGAGATCAGATCTGACCGTCCGAGAGCTCTCCCTGAGCCTCGGAGAGCCCCGCCCCACCGTGCACCGGATTCTCAAGAACCTCGCCGCGCTCGGATACGTCGAGGCGGGTCCCAAGCGCGGGACCTATCGGCTCGGCCTGGAGCTGTTCCGACTCGGGTCCTTGGTCGCCTTGCGGGTCGACGTGCGCGAGGCGGCCGCCGCGGTGATGCAGGACATCCACCGGGCTCTGGAGGAGACCGTTTACCTCGTGATCCGGCGGGATCGTGAGGCCGTGTGCATCGACCGGATCGAAGGACTGCACATCCGATCCATGTTCCTCACCCTTGGAGGTTCGTTGCCCCTGCATCTCGGGGCAGGGCCGCGCGCGCTGCTCGCCCACCTGCCCCGTGCCTATTGGGACGAGTACCTCACGGCGGCGGAGCTAGCCCCCCTCACCCCAGCGTCCCCGACCACGAGGCCTCAGGTCCTCGAGCTTCTCGAGGAGACCGTGCGGAGAGGCTACGCGGTCAGCGATCAAGATGTCGTCGTCGGCATCGCGTCGGTCGGTGCGCCGATCTTCGACGGTACCGGACAGGTGACGGCCGCGATCTCCATCGGCGGTCTGGCCGCCCTGGTGGTGGGCAATCCACGCGGCAATCTGGTCATCGACCTTGTGACCGATGGCGCTCGCCGAATCTCCGAAGCCATGGGATATCGTCCATCCTGATCGTGGCTGCGTGACGTCGACGCGGCGCGGATCGCTCTGAGCACTTTAGAGGAGCAGTCACACGTCCGCAGCAGTGGGTGAGAGCCAGGGGATCTCGTCTGCGCCCAACCTTCGCGACATCGGGGGATACCTCACGCGCGATGGCCATCGGGTCCGGACGGGCATCGTCTATCGGTCGAGTGCCCTACACCACCTGGCAGGTGATGATGCCGCAGCGTTTGACCGGCTTGGCATCCGGACCGTGTACGACCTGCGCAGCGATCCTGAGCGGCAGGCGCAAGCGGAGCAGCTGCCCCACGGCACGAAGTACGTCGTCGCCGACGTGATCGGTGGGACTGTCCGCGGGGGCTTCGCCCAACTGACGGAGATGCTGTCCAATCCCGAGCTGGCTTGGGATCTTCTGGGAGACGGCCGGGGCATCTCCATGTGGACCGACCTGTACCGTGACTTCGTCCGGCTCGACTGCGCCCGTGGCGCTTACGGACGGCTGTTCACGGGGATCGCCGGCGAGGTCAACCGGCCGGCCCTCTACCACTGCTCGACGGGAAAGGACCGCACGGGCTGGGCGACGGCTGCCTTGCTCCTGCTTCTCGATGTCCCGTACGAGCTCGTGATGGAGGATTTCCTCCGCAGTGCGCTCTACCTGCGGCCGCTGGTCGAACCCATGGCCGATGCCTTCGCAGCCCGGGGTGGCGACCCTGAGCTCCTGCAGCCGTTCCTGGGAATCGTTCCTGGCTACCTGGATGCCGCTCGCGCCGAGGTCTCCCGTTGCTTTGGGACCATCGAGGCCTACTTCACGGTGGGTCTGAACGTCGATGCGACGATGCAGCAGGCCCTGCGCGAGGCGCTCCTGGTCCGCGACTGAGAAGTGAGAGGTCGGAACCATACGGGCGGCCGCCTGAGCTGCCCTTCTGCCTTCGCTGAACTCACGTCAGGCTGAAGGGGGGCGAACCGGGGTGTTCGCGCCTGCCTGGTCATGCTGCCTCGCTCGGTGCATGGCGGGGGGGAACGTCACGGCTTCATCCCTCAGCTCATCGCCATGGCCCGGACCAAGGGCGTCTCCGGATACATCGGCGACGGAGCCAGCCGGTGGCCCGTCGTCCACCTGATGGACGCCGTCCGTCTCTACCGGCCGGATGTCGAGCAGGCTCTCGCCAGTGCGGTGCTCAACGCTGTCGGTGACGAAGCCGTGCCCGTCCAACCTCAGCCATTACGCCGAAGCCAATGAAAGAAGGGCCAAGCGGGCGTGTCCAACAGATGGACCGCGAGGCGTGAGTTACGAGGAGGTGCCGGCAAACAGCGGCACGCAGGGATCGGTGACCGACTCTCGAACTGCGTGTCTAGCAGCCCAATTTTACCCTCGTGGAGGCCCGCAAACAAGGGGCGCAAGGCCCCGTCAAGTGGGCGACAACCCTCACTGGCGGAGAGAGGGCGCGAAAGGTATTGAATGGATGAGATCAAGGGGATGATGACCAGAACACCTTGCCTCGACAGACATTTTCGCGCTCGGACATCCCCAGGCGAAGGGTAGCTTTGCAGATTTCCGCGGACACCGGCCGACGGCCGAGTCGTGATCGCCAGCAAAGGAGAAGCCACTGATGCCAAAGACAGTCGTGCTCGTGGGTGCCCTCGACACGAAGGGCAAGGATTTCGAATACGTGAAGGACTTGATCGAGAAGCGAGGGCTGAAGACCTTGGTCGTCGACTTCGGGACCATGGGCGCTCCCGCCTTCGCCCCCGACGTGCCCCGCGCCGACGTGGCCGCGGCCGGCGGCGGCGACCTCGCGCGGCTCAGCACGGGCGAGCACAAGGACGAGGCGATGCAGGCCATGGCCCAGGGGCTGGCCGTCATCGTCCGGGGCCTGCATGAGGACGGCAAGCTCGACGGGATCATCGGCATGGGCGGGACCGGCGGCACGTCGATCGCCACCACCGCGATGCGGACCCTCCCCGTCGGCGTGCCCAAGCTCATGGTCTCGACGGTGGGCGGAGGCGACGTCAGTCCGTTCGCGGGATCGAAGGACATCACCTTCATGCCGTCGGTCGTCGATGTGGCCGGGTTCAACCGCATCAGCCGGCGGATCTACAGCAACGCGGCCGGCGCGATCGCGGGCATGGTTGAGGCTGAGCTTCCGGCTGCGACCGAGGAGAAGCCACTCATCGCGGCTTCCATGTTCGGCAACACCACGGTCGCGGTCGATCACGCCCGTGAGATCCTGGAAGGCAAGGGCTATGAGGTCCTGGTCTTCCACGCGACCGGCTCCGGGGGCCGGACCATGGAGGCGCTGATCACCGACGGATACATCACGGCGCTGCTCGACATGACCACCACCGAGCTCGCTGACGAGGTGTGCGGTGGCATTCTCAGCGCCGGGCCCGAACGGTGCATGGCCGCATGCAAGGCGGGGATTCCGGTCGTCCTGGTCCCGGGCTGCGTGGACATGGCCAACTTCGGCCGCATCGCCACGCTTCCCGAGAAGTACCGCAGTCGCCTCATCTACCAGTGGAACCCAGACACCACGCTGCTGCGCACCAATGTCGAGGAGAACCGGCGCATGGGCGAGATGCTGGCCGCCGCGGCCAACGCGGCAACCGGGCCTGTCAAGTTCCTGTTCCCGCTGGGCGGCGTTTCCATGCTCGACTCCGAGGGGCACGAGTTCTGGGATCCCGAAGCCGATCAGGCCTGCTTCGACACCATCGAGGCCAACCTGCGGTCGGGCATCCCGGTGATCAAGATGACCGAGAACATCAACGACCCGGCGTTCTCCGAGCGCGCCGTCGAAACGCTGCTCGGCATGCTGCGGTAGTCGCCGCAGGCAGAGTTGATCCAACCCGTGAGCGAGCTTACGGGGACAAGGAGGTAAGGACAATGGCATTCACACGAGAAGAGATCCTGGGGCGCCTGCGTGCGCAGGGTGCGGCGGGCAAGCCCATTGTCGGCTGCGGTGCGGGCACAGGAATCTCGGCCAAGATGGCCGAGGCGGGCGGTGCCGACCTGATCATCATCTACAACTCGGGACGCTACCGGATGGCGGGGCGCGGTTCGCTGGCCGGCCTGATGGCCTACGGCGACGCCAACGCGATCGTGGTGGAGATGGGTTCGGAGGTGCTGCCGGTCGCGACCAAGACGCCCGTGCTTGCGGGCATCAACGGCACCGACCCGTTCCGCCTGATGCCCGTCTTCCTCAAGCACCTGAAGGAGATTGGCTTCTCGGGTGTGCAGAACTTCCCCACCGTGGGGTTGATCGACGGCGGGTTCCGCGCCAACCTCGAAGCCACCGGCATGGGCTACGACAAAGAGGTCGAGGCCATCCATGTGGCCCATGAGATCGATCTCTTCACCTCGCCGTATGTCTTCGATGCGGACCAGGCCAAGGCGATGGCCAAGGCAGGCGCTGACATTCTGGTTGCCCATGTGGGCCTGACCACGGCTGGGTCGATCGGAGCCGGCGTCGCCCTCACCCTTGACGAGGCCATCGAGCGGGTCATGACGATTGCCGAGGCGGGGCGCAGCGTGCGCAAGGACATGCTGGTGATCTGCCACGGAGGCCCCTTCGACGAGCCCGAGAACGTTGGTGTGGCTCTTGCCAAGATGCCTGGGATCGCGGGCTTCTTCGGTGCCTCCAGCATCGAGCGGCTCCCCACGGAGCGGGCGATCAAGGGGCAGGTCCTGGAATTCAAGCGGCTCAAGGTGGCGGCACCAGCGCACACAAAGTGATGCAGGGTGCGTAGCTGGAACTGATTGATGAGGGCGGCAGGTGTCGGGTTCGCCGGCGCCTGTCGCGCCTCCTTTCGTGAGAGACAATGCAGGTCAGGCATGTGGCGCTGCTCCTCCCATCCCTGGGCAAGGGTGCGGCGCCGTGCGAACCATGAACATCGATGTCGCCTTCGTGCCGGCTGAGGCACGGCGCTGGCCGCCCATCGTCTGCGTCGTGATCGACGAGTTGCGGGCCAGCTCAACGATCACCACGCTGCTCGACCTCGGCTGCACCGACATCTCGCTGACGGCGAGCCTGCGGGAGGCGCGCCTCCTGGGAAAAGCGCACGGGAGCCTGCTTGCCGGTGAGCGTGACGGCCGCGTACCGCGGGGCTTCGACACCAACAACTCACCGGCCGAGCTGGCCAGGACGGCGGTGCAGGGACGGAGCGTGGTGCTCTGCACCACCAATGGCACGGGGGTGATCAGCCGGCTGCGGCGGATGACGCCGCTGCTGGTGGGGTGTCTCCTCAACGCTCGTGCCTGCGCCGAGGAGACGCTGCGGCAAGCCCTCTCGCTTGGCACCGACGTGGGCATCGTGTGCGCTGGGGAGCACGGCCGCTTCACCCTGGAGGATGCGCTGACTGCAGGCGTGCTCCTGGACCGGCTTCTCGAGCTGTCCGCGGCCCAGCGAGTGCCCTGCCGGTTGAGTGACTCGGCGGAGGTCGCCATTCGACTGCGGTGGACCTACCCCGACCTGGTGGCGGCTTTCCGCGGGTCGTCCGTCGGTCAGCTGCTGCGGGACATCGATGCTGAGGAGGACGTTGAGGTGTGCTGCCAGGTCGACAGCAGCCGCACCGTTCCTGTCGTCCACGTCGGTTCGCGGCTCCAGGTCAGGCGGGTCGCTCCGCTTCCGTGATGGCTAGCGCAGGCGGGCTGAAATAGCTTTCGGTATGGCCTTGGCGAGAATCTCGTCCCTCGCCCTCGTCGGCGCGACCTCACCTCGGGACTCCTGACAGCGCCGCGGCGATCAGGCTGGATACCCGTGGCCTCCAGGCGTTATTGGCCCTCCATCATCCTGGTCAGCCCATCTATGACCAGGTCAAGGCCGAATTCGAACTCGTCGTCGTGGCCCGGCTGACCGTGCTGTTCGATGTGCAGGGCCAGGTCGGGGTACTGGTCGCTCGGGAGTTCCTCGACGAAGTTGGCCGCCACGCTGACGTCCCCCTCCGATGCGAACTGGTGGCCTATCTGCCAGAGCGTGAAGCCCAGGACGTGGCTGTCCAGCACGTGGTAAGCGCGATAGGTCAGATCGGGCGTGAACCCGGCCCGGCGGAGGCTGGCCAAGAGGGCGTCCATATAACGCGTGCGCGCCGCTCGGGCGGCGCGCCCGATGGGCACCATCATCATCAGGCTGCACGCCCAGGGGTGGTGCAGGAGAGCCTCGTGAGCCGATATGGCAGACCGTCGGACGGCTTGGCCCCAGGGCTCGGTCGCCGCCGGCAGTTCGATCTCGGTCATGACGAGGCCGACCATTCCGTCAAGGATGTCGTCCTTATTCGCCACGTGCCTGTAGAGGGACATGGCTTCGACCCCGAGGATGTGGCCGAGCTTGCGCATGCTCAGCGACTCGATCCCGGCATCGTCCGCCAGAGAGACAGCGGCGCGCAGGACCCGCGTTCGGTTCAACGGTTCCCGAACCTCGCCGGTTGCGTTCACCCGAGTTGTCGCGGTCGCCTCCTTGACAGGCTTACAGTGTATGGTTTATGGTTTACGGCGTAAGCTTAGTTCATTGTTCCAAGGAGAGTCAATGAAGGCCATCGTAAGTAGCAAGTACGGGCCACCAGAGGTCCTGCGGCTGCAGGAGGTCGACATGCCGGTGATGAGCGCCGACGGCGTCCTCGTGCGGGTCCTCGCCGCGTCTGTCAACCCCCTGGACTGGCTGTCCATGAGAGGGGAGCCCCTCCTCATGCGCCCGATGACGGGGTTCCCCCGACCCAAGAGGACCGTTCCCGGCGTGGACGTAGCCGGCGTGGTGGAGCGGGTCGGGGCCAACGTGACCGGCATGCAGCCCGGCGACCAGGTGTTCGGATGGTGCTGGGGGACGTTCGCCGAGTACGTCTGCGGCGGCGAGAAGGATTTGGTGCCCAAGCCGGAGGGCCTCAGCTTCACTGAAGCAGCCGCGGTCCCTCTTGCCGGCCAGACGGCCCTTCAGGCGCTGCGCGACCATGGGAAGCTGCAGCCAGGCCAGCGCGTGCTGGTGAACGGTGCTGCCGGAGGCGTGGGCACCTTCGCGGTGCAGGTGGCCAAGGCGCTGGGCGCTCACGTGGTCGGCGTGTGCAGCACGAGGAACGTGGAGATGGTCCGGTCGATAGGCGCCGACGAGGTTGTCGACTACACGGCGGAGGACTTCACGCACAAGAAGGAGGGATACGACCTGGTCTTGGACACGGTCGGGAACCGTTCCCTCTCCCGCATGAGGCGCGCCCTGGCACCGCATGGCACCCTCTTGGTTGTCGGGGCGGGAGGGGGCCGGCTGCTAGGGCCAGTGAGCCAGATGCTTCGGGCGCGACTGCTCTCCCCCTTTGTCGGCCAGAGCCTGGTCCCGTTCATGGCCAGGCAGAGCAGGGAAGACCTCCTCACCCTCCGGCAGATGATCGAAGAGGGCAAGGTCAAGCCTGTCGTCGAGCGGACGTACTCGCTTGCCGAAGCGGCAGAGGCCGTCCGCCACGTCGGGGCACATCATGCACGCGGCAAGGTTGTACTCAGCCTCTGATGGAGCTCCGCACCTTCAAGGTGTTCGTTCCGGCGAAGGCACCCGGGCTGCCCGCTCCTGCACGAGCTCCTCACCTTCGAGATTCTGGCCAGGGCCACACGGAAAGGTGTTTCAGCCGGGCTGCACTAGCCGGCGCTCAGGGCAGTTCCCGGCTCCTCGGCGGTGGCGAATACCGGGGCTCTGGGGGCAGCGAACCACATCAGCTCGCCGATGGTCGCCGACCGGTCGGACCGGCAGCGAAAGTGGCCTCGCCAGCGCCCCTCCGCCTCGAGCTCGAGCTCCATCCTCGCTCCCTGGGGGACCACCTGGACCACTCGTGCCGAGATCTCCCCGCCAGCCTCGGCGCCGACCGGATACACCCGGTCGGGGTGCAGGGCCATGGTCTGGGAGCCGGAGCTGAGCCAGCCCCGGTAGCCGACCAGCTCGGCCACCTCGCGGGTGGCGGGACGGAGCACGAGCTCGTGGGGGTCGCCCACCTGGAGGATCTGGCCGCGATGGAGAACGGCCAGGCGGTGGGCGAAGGCCTGGGCCTCCTCCAGCTGGTGGGTGACCAGGATGGCGGCGGTGGCGGAATCCTCCAGCTCGCGGCGCAGCAGGTCGAGCAGCTCCAGGCTGAGGGGACGGTCCAGGGAGTTGAAGGGCTCGTCCAAGCAGAGCAGATCCACCTTGGTCTGGAGTGCCCGCGCCAAGGACACGCGCTGGGCCTCGCCGCCCGAGAGACCCCGGGGCCGGGCTCCCAGGAGAGCTCCCAGCCCCAGCCTCTCGCCGGCAACCCGGGCTGCGGCCGGGGTGACGCCCGGCGCGTAACCGATGTTCTGCAGCACGGTCAGGTGCGGGAAGAGCCCCGGGTTCTGACGGAGCAGCCCGACGCCCCGCCGCCCGGGGCGCAGGTCGGCGGCGGGGAAGCCGGCCGAGCTGAGCCGTCGCTCCCCGAGCCGGATCTCCCCTCGGGTCAGCCGGAGCAGTCCCGCCAGCGCCTCCACCGTAGTCGTCTTGCCCGCTCCAGAGCGGCCCAGCAGGGCCACCCGCCCTCCGGCCGGCACGTGCAGATCGACGCGGACACTGAACTCCCGCCTGGCTACCTCAAAGTCGGCGACGAGCATGGGCACTCCAGAGATAGGCACCGACGGGCAGGGGCAGGGCCACCACCAGGAGCACCAGCGCGTAGGGCAGCGCTGATCTGAGCCCGGTCTCCTGTAGCGTGACCCAGATCTGCATGGGGAGGCCGAACGGGTGGTAGGCGATGATGAGGACCGCGCCGAAGGCGCCCATGGCTCGGGCCCAGGTCACCGCCAGCGCGTTGGCCAGCCCGGGGGCGGCCAGCGGCGCGGTCACCCGCCTCCAGGTGCGCCAGCGGCCGTCCCCGAGGAGTGCCGCGGCCTGCTCCAGCGCCGGATCGACGGTGGCGAAGGCGGCCATGGCGCCCAGCACGTAGAAGGGCACGGATTCGTAGATCTCCGCCACGACCAGGGCGAAGAAGGTGTCCGAGGCGGTCAGGTTGAGGTGACTGAGGGCGGCCCCGATGGGGGTGGCCGGCCCGACCATGAAGATCAACAGCAGGCCGATCACGAGCGGCGGGGTGAGCAGCGGGAGGAGTACTCCGGCCTCCCAGATCCGGGGAAAGGGCAGCCGGCCCCGGGCCATCAGGTAGGCGAGCGGGGTGCCCAGCAGCAGGATCACCGCCAGAGCCACCAGCGAGGCCGTCACCGAGGTGAGCAGCGGTTGGAATGCGCCCGGCTGGCTCAGGGCGCTCACCACGGAAGCCGGGGTGAGGTGGGCCAGCAGGGTGATCAACGGCCCCAGCAGAGCCACCCAGACGATCAGCGCTCCGACCACTGCGGCGCCGGTGCTCACCCTCACACCGGCACCGTGCATCGTCATCGAAGCTGGCGGGTTGTTCAACTGCTTGTGGCGAGACTCCGTATCCCCTGAGGAGCGGCCGATGCCTGACCCAGCAGGGTGGGCGTCAGCAGCGTGTAACCCTCTTTCTTGAGGATGGCGCGGGCGCCGGGGCTGAGCAGGAATTCCACGAAGGCCGTCGCGGCCGGAGTGGCCGGGTTGCTGGCGGTGCTCAGCACCGAGGCCTCGAGATCGAGCAGCGAGCCGGTCACCACCTTCCCGGTGGAGAGCGTCATGGAGGCCGATTCATAGATCGAGGCGTCGCCGGGATCACCGAAGTTGATCTGGTTCGGCAGTGCGACGTAGGGAAGGCCGAGCTGCACCGCCTGGGGGAGATAGGCGCTGGCGGCGTCCAGCTCTCCCGCCTGCAGGGTGGGCTCGAGCGCCGTCTCCGAGAAGATCTGCGAGCTGTCGTTGCTCTCCCCCAGGACGGCGCTCGCAGTGGCCGCGCTGACGCCGAGGTACTTCTCGGCCAGACCGACCATCTCGACGAAGCCCTGGCCCTGAGAGTCCGTCGCCGGGTCGGTGCGGCCGAGCTTGAAGCCGGGGGTCGCCATTAGGGTGAAGAGGTCGGTGATGGGCAGCTTGCCATCGGAGATCTTCTTCAGCTCGGACGCGTAGGGACCCTGAGGGTAGTAGGCGACCACCAGCGGGCTGGCGGCGAACTGCACCGCCCAGGTGGTGAACGCCGGTTCGACCAGGGCCATGGGGGCCGCGCCGATCGGTACGAACACGTTGGGGGTGAGCTCGCCCGCCGCGATCTCCTGGGCGAGCCCGATGCTGCCGGCCGATTGGTTCTGGTACTCGTCGCCGGTCTGCGCGATGAAGGGCGGTCCCATGTACTTGTCCATCAACAGCTGGAGCGATCCGGCGCTCGCCACGTTGGCAAGGGTGGGAGTCCCGTTGGTGGGTGACGCCGCGGGGCTGGATGAGACGGCGCTGCTGGTCCCGCAGCCCACCGCGACCAGGACCATCATCGCGGTGACGGCGACAGCAATTATCGACCGAGAGACACGCACGACCTACACCTCCGCTCGGCCATGATCGACGGCCGGGAAATCACTTCTCGTGCATAAGCCTAGCATAGGCTACGGGTTCCTCTCCCCCAGGAAGAGCTGTGTCTTTGCCTATGCGCGGGTCCACATAGCGGACAAGGACGTGGAGGGCTCGCCGCGCCGATCCACAGGACGGACGGGGACATCGAGGAAGCGCGCGGGCGCGCCTCCAGAATCGAGATCCCCTGTCCTTCCGTGAACGCGTGGGCCGCCCGGAATGGCGGATTCACGTCGCCTATGCCGAAGCGCCGTCAGCTCTTCTCGATCATCATCGAGGTCGCTTTCACCAGGGCCACAACCTCGTCCCCCTCGCGAAGCCCGAGGTCCTCGACGGAGTCACGGGTTATCGCCGCAGTGAGCAGGAAGGGACCGGCTTCGATCTCCACCAGCGCCATCACCCCGTCGACCTCGATCGAGAGCACGCGGCCCAGCATGCGGTTGCGAGCGGAGAGATGCGCTCCCGTCCGGTGGCGTTCCGGAACTGCCCTGAGGCGCTGAACCTCCGCCGCGGACACCAGGCGCCGATTCTCCGCGTCGCGATGGGTGCGCAACTTCCCGGCGCGATCCCAGCGACGCAGAGTGTCCACGCTGACCCCGATCGCCCGCGCCGCCTCGCCCAGAGTGAGATCCTTCTCCCCGGTCACGGGCGCAGTCATAGCACACGCCATAGGACCGTGGGTGGTGGAACCGGTGTCCCGAGCGGGGATCTGACGGCGCTCCGGGACGGCTCGGCTATGATCGATTCTCGGAGTTGAGCCGCTACCTGGGGTGAGCCCACGATGAGGACTGCGACCGCGGCTCGTCGCGCCCTGACCGGCGGAGACGGCGCGTTGCCGCGGGACGGTGAAGGTCGTCCTGCACCTCTCCACGATTCTCTGGATCGCCCGCTGCGCGACCTGCGCATCTCGGTCACCGATCGCTGCAACTTCCGCTGCCCCTACTGCATGCCCCGGGACCACTATGGTCCGGGCCACCGATTCCTTCCCGCCGGTGAGCAGCTCAGCGCCGGCGAGATCGTTCGGCTGGCCGGCATCTTCGTCTCCCTGGGTGTGACCAAGATCCGCCTCACCGGGGGAGAGCCGCTGCTCCGTCCCGACCTCGTCGAGATCGTGCGCCGGCTGCACGGGCTCGGCATCCCGGACTTGGCCCTGACCACCAACGGAGCCTTGCTCCGTCGCCTGGCCGGTCCCCTTGCAAGCGCTGGGCTTCGCCGCCTCACCGTCAGCCTCGACTCCCTCGACCCGAAGATCTTCGCCGCGATGAGCGATTCACGGATTGATCTGGCCGAGGTGCTGGCGGGGATCTCCGCCGCCCAGGAGGCCGGCCTCCATCCCATCAAGCTCAACTGCATGGTCCGGCGAGGAGTGAACGAGGGCAGCATCCTCGACCTGGTTGATTTCGCCCGCTCCGCCGGGCTGACCCTCCGGTTCATCGAGTACATGGACGTGGGGTCGTCGAACGGCTGGCGGCGCGAGGAAGTGGTCACGGCTCAGGAGATCCTGGACGTGGTGAGCCGCAGGCACCCGCTGCTGGAGGAGGCTCGCCAGCCGAGTGCCGTCGCCCGGGGTTACCGGTTTGCCGACGGACCCGGGGAGGTGGGTGTCATCGCCTCGGTGAGCCGGCCTTTCTGCGGCGACTGCACCCGAGCCCGGCTCGGCTCGGACGGGCACCTTTACACCTGCCTCTTCGCGGTCTCCGGGCTGGATCTTCGTGAGGCGCTCCGGGGCGGCGCCGGCGACGGTGAGCTGCGTCAGCTGGTGAGCTCCTGCTGGCAACGGCGCGCTGACCGCTACTCCGAAGTGAGAGCGTCCCTCACCCCGTCGTTACGACGGATCGAGATGTCCTACATCGGGGGGTGACGTCCCGCCGTGAGCGGTGTCGCCGGCGAGCAGCCTCAGAGCGTGGGGCAGCGCCTTCCAGACTGTCCTGAGCCCTTGGTCGACGGCTGCGGGGCTGCCCGGGAGCGCGATCACGAGCCGGCCCTGGCTGACCCCCACCACCTGTCGGGACAGCATGGCGTGGGGTGTGTTGCGAAGACCCTCCCGGCGCATCGCTTCCGCCATGCCCGGGACCTCGTAGTCGAGAAGGGGTGAGATCGCCTGTGGCGTCACGTCGCGGGGCCCGAGGCCGGTGCCGCCGCTGAGCACGACCAGGTGCGCCCGCGCCAAGACGGCCCCCAGCGCTGCCCGGATGGCCTCGACCTCGTCCGGCACCAGCCGGCGGTCGGTGATGTCGGCAGGCAGTTCCGCGAGCCGGGCGACGATCAGGTCACCGCTCGGATCGTGCGTGGTCTCGCCCCGTCCCCGGCTGTCGCTCACGGTGATGACCGCGGCTCGCCAGCTCATCATGGGCGGTGGAGGCTGCCACTGCGGCCACCGTTCTTGCTGAGCAGTCGCACCGACTCGACGGTCATCCAAGGATCCGCGGACTTCAGCATGTCGATGACGGTGAGGCCGGCCACCGTGGCGGCGGTCAGAGCCTCCATCTCCACACCGGTCGATCCAGCGCAGCGAGCAGAGCTCACGATATGGACCCCGGGTGGGGACTCCTCCACGGTGATCTGCACATCCAGGTGGGTTAGGGGAAGCGGATGGCAGAGGGGAATCAGTTCGGGGGTGTGCTTGGCGCCCATGATCCCGGCGAGGCGGGCGGCGGCGAGCACGTCGCCCTTCGGTGAGCCGTGGCGCAGGACGGCCAGCGTGGCCGGGTCGCTGAAGCGCACCACCGCCTCGGCCAGGGCGGCGCGGAGCGTGGGCGGCCGGTCACTGACGTCCACCATGAGGAAGGCGCCGGATGGGTCCAGGTGGGAGAGGAGGGGGGGAGCAGGCGCAGGCATGGGGTCGTGACCGAGAGGGGCCGTATCCGCCGCCCCCTCCCCGCGGGGATCGCCGGATCCGGCAAGAAGAGCGGGCCCGCCCTGCGACGGTGCGCCATTGAGGTCGCCGGCGCCCACCCAGCGTGTCCCATCCGGGTGATGCTCGCGCTTCCACATCGGCAGATCGCGCTTGAGAGCTTCCACCGCCTCCGAACAGGCCAGCAGGGCGGCCCGCCGATGCGGCGCCGCCGCGACCACGGCCACGCTGACCTCACCCACCAGCAGCGAACCGACACGGTGGACCAGGGCCATGCCACTCAGGCCATGCCGCTCTGCCACATCCGCGGCGATGCGGCGCAGCTCTCGGTCCGCCATCGGCTGGTAGGTCTCGTAGTCGAGCCCCCGCACCGGGCGGCCCTCACTCGTGTTGCGCACCGCACCGACGAAGGCCGCGATCGCGCCGGCGCCGTCGCCTCGCACCTCCGCCACGAGACGGCTGACGTCGATGGGGTCGGGCACCAGCGCCACGCGCAGTCGGGGCCCCGCCTCCTCGTCCACGGACCCGCCGGCAACGGGAGGCATGAACGCCACCTCGTCGCCGGGCTCGACCGGCGTCTGCCAGTCGCAGTACGCAAAGTTGCGGGCCGGCCTGACCCGCCCCTGCGGATCCCGAAAGTCCGGATGGTCGTGGGTCACCAGCGACCAGAGGTCGAGGACCGTCGTGACCTTTTCCCGGACCACGATCTCCCTCCCGAGGCGCTCTCGCAGGGCACCGAAGCAGAGGACGCGCACCGCATCCGGCGGGCTCCCGCTCATCGGATCACCCGAGTTCCAGACCGGTGAGCAGGGTCCCGGCTGGAGCCCGCGACATCCCGACGGGCACGATGAGCAGGGCCTCGGCGTCGGTGAGCGAGCGCAGCATGGATGACCTCTGGCCACCACTCAGGGTGGCGATCGGAATGCCGTCGCCGGCGTCGGTGAGGCGCACGCGCAGGTACGTCTCCAGGTCCGCGGGGGTGTCCAGGTCCTCCCCGGCTCGCAGCGCGACGTGGCGGCGATGGACCTGGGAGGCCCCCTGGAGCGCGAGCAGCGCGGGCCTCCCGAAAAGTTCAAAGGTCACCGCGGCGCTGACCGGGTTCCCCGGCAGCCCGAGCATGGGCGTGTCGCCGATCCGGCCGATGAGGAGCGGCTTGCCGGGACGCATGGCGATGCGCCATGCCTCGATCGATCCCAGTTCACCGACCACCTGCCTCACGTAGTCGTACCGGCCAACGCTGACACCCCCGCTGGTGATGATCAGATCACACCCGCTGGCACCATCCAGCCGCTCGCGCAGAAGGTCGGGAGAGTCCCCGACAATGCCGAGGGCGATCACCTCGCCACCCGCTTCTGAGACGGCGGCGGCCAGCATCGCCGCATTGCTGTCCGTGACCTGGTGGGGCGCCGGCATCGCTCCCACGGGCACCAGCTCATCGCCTCCCGACAGGACCGCGACCCGAGGACGGCGCCAGACCCAGACGGAGGAGCCTCCCACGGCAGCGCAGGCCGCGATGTCCACCGGACGCAGCCGGCGACCCGGGGGGAGCATGACCTTCCCCGATTCGAGGTCTTCCCCTGCATGCCGCACATGTTGTCCTGGTCGTGGCGCGACGAGAAGGAGAACGCTGCCCGGCCCATCCGGACGGGTGTCCTCGATCGGCACGACAGCGTCGGCGCCGAGGGGCACCGCCGCCCCGGTGGCGATGGCGGCCACGGTGCCGCGAGCGAGCGTTCCGATGGCCGCCCCCGCCCGGGCGTCACCGGCCACGGGGAGCCGCGCCGGGGTCGCGGGCGAGGCGGTGGCGCACTCATCCGCGCGGACCGCAAAGCCGTCCATCTCCGAGTTGTCACAGCCGGGGAGCGCCCATCCAGCGATCACCGGACGTGACAGGACCCGACCCCGCGCCCGGTCGAGGGGCACGAGCTCCTCAGCCGTGGTGCCTGATGCAACCAGGCCGAGCAGTCGCTCCTGGGCCAGGGTCACCGGCATCAGCTGACCCACAGGGTTCCCCGGCATGTGCTCGGCCGGCCAGCCTGACGTTCTCTCGGTTTCGGCCCCATGCTAATCGGCTTCATGGTAGAGCTCCCACCGCCCGCGGTGGCTCTCCGACCTCCGTCGACGCCGCGGCACGTCTCCCCGCGGATAGGATCGTCGTGGTGCTCGCCTACCACACCTTCACCATCTTGGCGACGTGACCGAATCCGCGAGCCGGACGGTCCGCATCGCCGTCGCCCAGTACGAGCCGCACATCGGCGACCTGAACGGGAACCGCGCCGCCGCGGTCGCTCAGGTCGAGGCCGCGGCGGCGCAGGGCGCCCGGCTGGTCGTCCTCCCGGAGCTGGCGTCCTCGGGCTATGTCTTCTCCGGGGAGGAGGAGGCCGGCCGCCTAGATCCCATAGCTTCTTGTCAAGCCTCAGGGGGGGTTGGAGGTGCCTTGGTGGCGCTGCCATGCGCCGCGTCGAACGCCTTGCCACCGCGCCAGACGCCCCAGACGAGTGAGAGGG
>JBEKGP010000011.1:0-40954 GCA_050012735.1 Candidatus Dormibacteria bacterium | reverse complement strand
GCCCTCTCACTCGTCTGGGGCGTCTGGCGCGGTGGCAAGGCGTTCGACGCGGCGCATGGCAGCGCCACCAAGGCACCTCCAACCCCCCCTGAGGCTTGACAAGAAGCTATGGGATCTAGGCGCTGGCCGGGTCCGTGGATCACGCCGGGCCGGGTGGTCGCCGGCTGGACTCTGGGGCCTCAGGCCCTGGCCCGGACCGCCTCCCGTCGGGCGTAGAGCGCCTGGTCGGCGCGGTTGACCAGGCTGGCGGCGGTGTCACCGCTCTGAAGGGCAGCCAACCCGCTGCTCACCGAGCGACCCGAGGTCCGGTCGCGAACGTGCTGCTCGATGTCGGCGAGGGTCCGCTCCGCCTCTTCGCGGGTGGCATCGGGGAGGATGCAGACGAACTCGTCTCCGCCCCAGCGGATGACGATGTCATAGGCGCGCAGCCGGTCGCGGATGGCAGCCACCACGCCGACGAGGAGGGTATCTCCGGCAGCGTGGCCCTCGCTGTCATTGATGCGTTTGAGGCCGTCAACGTCGATGAAGATCGCGGCCACACCCTTGCCACCGAAGCGGTTGAAGCGCGCGATCTCACGGTTCATCGCCAGGAGGCCGGCACCCCGGCGGAGCGCTCCGGTGAGGTCGTCGATGGCTGCCGCAGCCGAGAGGCGCTGGATCTGGCGCACCAGGGCGCGCAGTCGCTCCAGCCCGGCGGCGATGTCGGAGTCGTCGAGCCCAGAGAGCTGCGCCACCCGGACCCCGAGTGCCGTCGACAGGAGCTCCCGTGCCAGCTCAGGGCTGACCGGCTCGTCCGCCGTCAGGCGATGGCCTGTCGTCCATCCGACCAGGTCGACCGGGAGGTCGCCGGGGTCGTCGGGTCTGGGTTCGGGGTCGACCGGGTCAGGCATGGGGGGATACGCGTGGTTGGTTGAATTCAGGAATTGACGTGGCCAGGATACGCCGCCGCACTCGGTTGCCAGGCATCCGCTCCCGAACCCCCCTCATCCCATCGAAGAAGCGATTCATGATCCCACAGCTTCCGGGGTTTGACACGCGCCGCCCGGAGCCTGCCGAGCCCCTCGTCACCCTCGCGGCGGCGCAAGGTGGCGGTCGCCACCCCGAGTGTGCTATCCACACCCGCTGTGGACAACCTTGCCGGTCTCGCCGCCATCCTGAGCTTCCTGTTTGCACTTGTCGTCGCCGCGCGGTGGCTGAGGAGCCATCGCCCCTCCTTTGCGTTTTGGACCCTGGGCCTGCTCATCTTCGCCGCGGCGGCGGTGGCCCAATCTCTGGGGGAGACGCAGGGATTCCAGGACCACGTGCTCCTCTTCCGGCTCTTCTACCTCCTGGGCGGGGCCCTCGGCGTTATTTACCTGGCGCTCGGCACTCTCTACCTCCTCGTGCCGCGCCGGGTGGCGGATCTCAGCGCCCTGGTCGTCGCCGTCCTCACCGCGGTGGTGGCGGTCGACGCCTTCGTCGCCCCCGTCAACGCCGCCACCCTGGCGACCCCCTGCGGCCTCTTCGGTGGTGCCTTCAGCCCTGTGGCACCCGTCGCGCTCGCCGCAGTCATCTTCAACATCGTCGGCACGGTGGTCTTCGCGGGCGGCGCTGCCTGGTCGGGGTGGCGATTCCTCCGCGAGCGCGTCCACCTCGACCGGATCGTCTGCAACGTCCTGCTCACCGCCGGAGCCCTGGTGATCGCCGCCGGCTTCAGCGCCGCCAAGATCAGCAACGCCACCGGTCACTGCACGCTCAGCTCCGCGGATTACCTCGGTGGCTACGAGGCGGTCGGGATGGCCGTGATGTTCGTCGGCTTCCTCGCCCTGGGCAGGCTCCGCCTGCGCTCACCGGTGAGGAGTAACCTGCCCCGGGAAGGCGTCAGCGCGCCCTGAGCCGCCGTCGTGCGCCCAACACAGGAGCTTGGTCCGTTGAATCGATCCATCGATCCTAGCCGCCTGTCCGTTGCCACCCTCCTCGAGAAGGACCGGGAGCTGATATCGCCGGCCTTCGGTCGGTCGAGCGACCTCGTGGTGGACACTGCCGAGGGGGCGTGGCTGCACACCCTCGACGGAAGGTCGGTGCTCGACTTCACCTGCGGCATCGGGGTCACCAACCTCGGCCACCGCCACCCCGCGGTGATGAGCGCGGTGCACGAGCAGGTCGACCGGCTCTGGCACGTGTCGGGCACCACCCACCATCCCCAGCTCGTGGCGGCCGCCGAGGCCCTGGTGGGCGTCACCCCCGCCGGGCTCAACTCGGTGTTCTTCGGCAACAGCGGAGCCGAGGCGGTGGAGGCGGCGATCAAGCTGGCCCGCCGTGCCACCGGCCGCAGCGAGATCATCGCCTTCCTCGGCGCTTTCCACGGCAGGACGTACGGTGCGGTGTCCCTCACCGCCAGCCGGGCCAAGTACCGGGTGCAGATGGGCCCCTTCCTTCCTGGCGTGCACCACGTCCGCTACCCGTACTGCTTCCGCATGTGCAGCCACGGCCCCGGGGAGCCCTGCCCGATCGCGGCCGGGGAGGACCTTGACCTCCTCTTCCAGACCGTCGTACCGCCCGAGTCCGTGGCGGCAATCGTCGTCGAGCCGATCCAGGGCGAGGGCGGCTACGTGGTGCCCCCGGACGGCTTCCTGCGCAAGCTGCGGGAGATCTGCGACACCCACGGCATCCTGCTGGTTGCCGACGAGGTGCAGACCGGCTTCGGCCGCACCGGCCGCATGTTTGCGGTCGACCACGAGGGCGTGATCCCCGACATCATGTGCGTGGCCAAGGGGTTGGGCAACGGCCTGCCGATCGGGGCCATGGTCGCCAAGGCCTCGGTGATGTCCAAGTGGCACTCGGGCGAGCACGGGACCACCTACGGTGGCAACGCGGTTGCTTGCGCCGCCGCGGTGGCGGTCATCGAGACCCTGCACAGCGAGCGGCTACCGGAACGGGCGGCAGCGCTTGGCGAGCGAATCCTGGAGCGGGCCCGCGGCTGGCGTGCGGACCATCCCCGGCTCGGCGACGTGCGCGGGCGCGGATTCATGATCGGCCTCGAGTTCATGGAGGACGGGCGCCCGGCGCCCGAGCTGGTGCAGCGGATCATCCGGGCCGCGGTCGATCGGAACCTGCTCCTGATCAGCTGCGGGCTCGACGAAAACGTGATCCGGCTGATCCCTCCGCTCACCCTCACCGAGGAGGAGCTGACCCAGGGTCTCGACATCCTGGAAGCCTCGCTGGAGGCCGCGGGAGCATGAACGCACCCTCCCCGCGGGGCGTCTGACCCCGTGGAGGAGCGCTTTCTCGACTCGCCCCGACCGCTGCGCTACCTCATCGGCGGAGATGGACCGCCACTGCTCCTCTGCCACGGGTGGCTGGGTTCCGCGGAGAACTTCCAGACCTGGTTCGAGGACGTCGGACGGTACCGGACGCTGATCATCCCCGACCTTCCCGGGTCGGGGGAGAGCCCGCCGCTCCCCGGCCGCCACACCTGTGCGGCTCTCGCCCGATCGCTCGAGCCGCTGGTCGAGGCTCTGGGGCTGGAGCGCTTTGACCTCGGCGGTCTCTGTCTCGGCTCGGGGGTCGCCTTCGAATACATGGCCAGGTGGCCGGAGCGGGTGGACCGTCTGATCCTCCACACCCCGCTGGTTGAACCATCGGTGGTCCGGGCCCGCTTCCATGCTCAGGCGGCGGTTATGACCTCCGGGCCGGCCTTCCCGGTGATCAGCTGGCTCTCCCACCGCCGCGTGGTGAGCGACCTCTACAAGCGGCTGATGGTGGAGGGTGCCGACGTCGACCCCGTCCAGGCTGAGATGAACTTCCGCAACCAGCAGCGCGCATCCCTTCGCGCTCAGAGGGAGTGGCTGCGGAGCGGCCTCCGCCGTCACGACGCCGCTATCCTCGCCGGGCACCTGGGAGAGAGCCTGGTCATCGTCGCCAGCGACGATCGCCTTCTCCGCCGCGACGCGCTGGAGCACCTGGTGGAGGGGATGCCGCGGGTCCACTACTCCTGCATCGACGACGCCGGACACGGGTGGAACGAAGGATTCATCCGCGGCCAGCTCGACGCCATCGCCACCTTCCTTGACGCCGTGGCCTCGCCCGGAGTGACGGCGGCGGCGTGAGCGCTGCGCGCGCCGCGGTGCGGCCGCCGGTCAGGATCCGGGCAGGCTGATCGGGCTCGGTGGAGCGGTGACGGGCGCGATGCCGTTCCAGTTGGAGAAGTCGGCGCGGCCGGCGTCCGACCCCGTGGCCGTGATCCGGACCGGGTAGGCGGGACCAGAGGTGGCCACCGCCAGCACGCTGTCGCCGCCGTCGTTGACCAGGACGACCTCCTGGCCGTCGATGGTGGCGGTCCCCCCGGCGGTCAGGGAGCCGTGGTGGGCCAGCTGGGCCGCGATGTCGGTCACCGAGGTGAGGTCGGTGAAGTCGGCGGACTCCGACGAGGGGACCTTCAGCCACCGGTCGGCGAGCAGCGCTGCCTCCACGCTGGAGATGCCGAAGTCGGTGGCGAGGGCGGCCTCCGGCGCGTCGATGTAGAAGGTGCCCTGGACGGCCAGCACCTGGATGGTGCTCCCGTCCAGCGCAAAGGATCCGGCGAAGTCGCTTCCGTGCACTTTGAAATCGAACGTCACCTTCGAGCCCGCGACCGCGACCTCACCGGTCGCCTCGTACCCGCTCACCTTGGCGGTGGCGGATGCGGCTGCCTCATAGATCTGGACTGGTGTCTCAGACGCCAGGCCCCCGCTTCCGCAGGCGGCGGTGAGCGCGGCTGTGGCGGCCACCATCCCGGCGATGCCATGGCGCATGGAGATCGTTCCCTGGCGAGTCCGGCTTGGTGATGGGGAGGCACCTCCCCTCGGGCCACCGTTCGGAGCCGGAGGTGTACAGAGTGCGCTCCAGCGGCGGATGGGTGCGGCTCAGGCGCTGGGGAGCTTCACCGGGTTCGGTGGCGCGGTGAAGGTGGCGACGCTGTTCCAGTTGGACAGGTCGTAGGTTCCAGCGGTGGACCCGGTCTCCTTCACCTGCAGGGGGTACGCGGGGCCCGAGGTGGCGATGCCCAGGACGTCGCCGCTGGGGTCCTTCAGGAAGACGACCGGCTGGTCGTCGACGGTTCCGGTGCCGTCCGATGTGACCGTGGTCGTGGACGACAGCTTCGATGAGATGTCAGTGATGTTCGACAGGCTGGAGAAGTCACTGGCATATGAGGAGCCGGCCGTGATCTCCACCCAGACACCCGTGAGCAGGGCGGAGCCGGTGGCGGAAGCGCCCGCGGCCGTGTAGAAGGACGCCGGAGCCTTGATGTCGATGTTGGAGGCGATCTCCACCATGTCGACGGTCGCCCCGCTCATCACGAACGAGCCGCTGATGTCCGCGCCCACCACTTTGAGGTCGAAGCTGGAGACGCCGGTGCTGGTGCTGCCGGAACCACTGATCTCGTAGCTGCTCGCGCCCTTGGTGGCCGACACCGCGGCGGCCAGGATCTGGGAGGGCGTCTTCGAAGCGAGGCTGCTGGCGGTGCTGCCGCAGCCGGTGGCCATGACCGCGATCGTGGCGGCGACAGCAGCCACACCGGCCCATCTGGTGGGCTCAGACATCGGTCCTTCCCTCCGCGTCGACGGTCCGGCTTCTCCCGGGAGCCCATCGTCGACGCCGGCAGTCTACGCCGGGCTGGCCGTCGATTTGGGGGCAGCCCAAGCGTCTCCCCTCGTCTCGGTAAACTGAGTCGGATGCCGCGCTCGCGCTCCCACTCCGTGATCCGTCTCGCTGTCATCGTCGCGGGGGCGTTGCCCTGAGAGCCTTCCTCGCCGTCCCCGTCGGACCGCCCGCGCACGGGCTGCTCGCCGCGCGCGTCGAGAAGCTCCGCCCGCGGGTCGCCGGCGTGCGCTGGGTTGACACCGCCACCACCCACATCACCCTGCACTTCTTCGCGGAGCTGGCTCTCGATCGGGTGGGCGGTCTCGTCGAGGCGGTCGGAAACACTGCTGCACGGGTGCAGCCGTTCCCGCTCCGGCTTGGCGGTCTCGGCAGCTTCCCCGGGGGGGCGCGGGCGCGGGTGCTCTGGGTCGGGTTGGCCGAGGAATCCACCGCCCTTGCCGGGCTGGCGACAGCTGTCCGCGCTGCGGTGGCGCGGTGCGGGTACGAGGTGGACGCCCGTCTCTTCCGTCCGCACGTGACCCTCGGCCGGCCGACGCCGCGGTTCGACCTGGCAGGCTGGCGGAGCGAGGTGGCGGTGCCCGTCGCGCTCCCGGCCTTCACCGTCGACCAGGTCGTCCTCTACGAGTCCCACAACGGCTATCACGTCCGCTCGCGGCTCCCGGTCGGGATCGCCGCCGAGCGTCGTCCTGCTGGGACGGGGAGGCCGGCCAGATGAGCGAAGATCAGCCGCGCTGGCTCCCGCTCTCCGAGTTGCGCCGGCGGCGGAGCTACAAGTGGCGCGCCTATCCCACCGACGTGATCCCCACCTTCGTCGCCGAGATGGACGTCACCCTGGCCGCCCCGGTGACCCAGGCACTCGAGGACGCCATTGCGGCGGGTGACACGGGCTATGCCACTTCCGACCCCGAGCTCGCTCAGGCCGCCGCGAGCTTTCACCACGCGCGCTTCGGATGGCATGTCGACCCCGCCGACGTCCGGCTGATCCCCGACGTCATGGCCGGGGTGAGCGAGCTGCTGCGCCGCGCCGTGCCCCCGGGGAGTGGCGTGGTGATCAACACGCCCGCCTATCCGCCCTTCTTCCACCACATCGGAGAGACGAGATGCCGCGTGGTCGAGGCTCCGCTGGCGCGTGCCGGCAGTGGATGGGTGCTGGACCTCGACGCTGTCGAGGCGGCCTTCACCCAGGGTGCCGCCGTCTACCTCCTCTGCAATCCCCACAACCCGACGGGACTGGTGATGTCCGAGGAGGAGCTCCGGCGGGTCGCCGAGCTCGCCGAGCACTTCCGGGTCCTGGTGCTGGCCGATGAGATCCACGCGCCCCTGACCCTGGCCGGCGCCCGTCATGTCCCCTTCCTCTCCCTCCCCGAGGCGCAGGCGCGCGGCATTGCCCTGGTCTCCGCCAGCAAGGCGTGGAACCTTCCCGGTCTCAAGTGTGCGCAGCTGATCACGGCCGCACCGGCGCCCCGCGCCCTGGTCCGCCGCCTGCCCGAGGAGCTCGTCGCCGGCGCCGGCATCCTCGGGGTCACCGCCTCGATCGCCGCTTACCGCGATGGGGGGCCCTGGCTCGACCAGCTCCTGGGGCTCCTCGATCGCAACCGCCGGCTCTTCGGCGACCTCCTGACCGATCGGCTCCCCGGCGTCGGTTACGTCCCGCCCCAGGGGACCTACCTGGCCTGGCTTGACTGCACCCGCCTGGAGCTGCCCGGGGAGCCCGCCAAGGTCTTCCTGAAGAAGGGCCGGGTCGCCCTCCGGCGGGGCTCGGACTTCGGCTCTGTTGGTACGGGGTGGGCCCGGGCTACGATCGCCACCGCTCCCGAGATCCTCGCCGAGATCGTCGAGCGGATGCGAACGGCCGTCGGATAGGGGAGACGGCAGGGGTTGGATCGCCGTCCCGCGTTCTGGAAACCTTGCACGCCTCGATCGGAGGCGGCGCGGTGGAGGTGACGACCGGCTGACGTAGGCTGGGAGCGCCCATGGAGAGCGGAGGGAGAGAGCAGCGCTTCGTCTTCGGTGAGGTGGCCGAGCTCTACGACAGGGCGCGCGCTGGCTATCCGGAGCCGCTGGTCGATGACGTGCTCGACTACGTACAGGGGGACGGCAGCTCGCTGCGAGCCCTCGAGGTGGGGGCGGGCACCGGAAAGGCCACGGTGGCGTTCGCCCGGCGCGACGTGGAGATCGTCGCTCTCGAGCCCAGCCCGGCCATGGCTGCGGTGGCGATGTGGCACTGCAGCCGGTTTCCCGGGGTCAAGATCGCGGGTTCCACGTTCGAGGCGTGGCCCGTGGAGGCGAGTGGATTCGATCTGCTGTTCTCGGCCCAGGCCTGGCACTGGGTGCACCCATCGGTGCGGTACGTGAAGGCGGCGCAGGCGCTGCGCGCGGGCGGGACGCTGGCACTCTTCTGGAACGAGACCTACTGGCACGGCGAGCCTCTTCGAGACGAGCTCGACGAGATCTATCGCCGGCGTGCGCCTGAGCTTCTCGCGCGCAATCCGGGCTTCCCCGGTCTCAACCCCCGCCGCGAGGACGACGAGGTGGTCTCCGATATCACCGGCGACGGCCAGTTCGCCGATGTGACAACGCGGAGCTACCCCTGGCTGACGAGCCTCGCGGGGCATGGCCTCGTCGAGCTCCTGGGGACGCAGTCGGACCACCGCCTCCTCCCCGAGGAAAGGCGGGCTCAGCTCTTCGTGGCCCTGGGCGAGCTCGTCGCCGCCCATGGCGGCGAGATCGAGGTTCCGCGCCGGACCTTCCTGGTTCTCGCCCGCCGGGGTTCGACCTGATCCCCGCCCCGGCTATTCCCCGCTGAAGCCCTGAGCGGCGCCCATCTGCGGCCAGACATACGCCTGCACGTTGGCGAGGATCTGCTTGAGGTGGTTGCGATCGTGATGGACCCACTCGTTGACGATGTCGCCGACGCTGAGGTCGCCCACCTTGGAATGGCGCCCGCTGCGCCGCAGGTCGGTCGCGGTCAGGCGTGCCAGGAGCTGGAGACCCGCCGCGCGTCCGACGCCAAACTCGCGGAGGAGCTCGACGGCGTCGCGGTCGCAGTCGCCGCGTGCGCGCGCCACCTCACCTTGATCCCAGCCCTGGAGTTCCGGGTCCTCGCGTTCGATGAGCAGCTGGACCCGCCCGGCGAAGCCGCGGCGATCGGCTTCGACCAGGTGCCCCAGCACTTCCTTGACACACCACTCGCCGGGTGCCGGATGCCAGCCCAGGACTTCGGGCGAGGCGGCGCCGATCTCGCCCTCGATGGCCGACGTACTCGACTGGAGCAGCCGGGCGATCTGGACGATCGTCAGCGGGGCAGGGACGTCCATGGTCGGATCCTCCTCACGATGGCTCGCCTTGCATTATCGGGCGCCGTGGCGCCACAACCCTCTGGGTGGACACGGAAATGGGCTAGTCTGAACTCGATGCTGCGCCGCGGTCTGGCGCTTGGGGTGGCGGCATTGGCCGCCACGACCGCCGGTTGCGCGACGGCCGACACCGGCACGGTCACCGGCGGGATCATCCCTTGCTCGGCCTTGCCCGTTTCCGGTGAGCCGCACTATGCCGCCGGCACCGTCACAGTCCTCGAGGGGCAGGTCCACTGGCGGAGCACCAGTCCGGGCACGTCCGTGCAGGTCCTGCCGACCACCGTGGTCGTCACCGAGCACGTCGGGGTCGATACGAGCTACGACTTCACCCTCAGGCCCGGCGACTACGTTCTCCGCGCCCGCTTCGCGCCGCCCGCGACCGTCGAGCCATCGGCGTCGGTGACGGTTCACGCCGGACAGACGGAGCACATCGACATCCCCAACATGTGCGTGTGAAACGGGCGCCGCGGCCACCCCCCTAGAGTTGACGGCGTGACCGGCATCACCATCGTTCGTCTCCGACCCGTCGACTGGGCCGCATACGGCCAGATCCGCCTGGCGGCGCTCGCCGACGCTCCGAGCGCCTTCGGCTCGACGGTCGCCGACGAGGAGGCGATGACGCCCGCCGATTGGCGGACGCGGCTCACCCGGAGGTCCACCTTCGCCGCCAGCGCCCCGCACGGCCTGGTCGGCACCGCGGCCGGGATCCCCGGCGACGTGGAGGGCGATGCCGAATTGGTCGGGATGTGGGTGCACCCCGACTGGCGGCGACGCGGGATCGGCGGCCGGCTGGTGGGAGCGGTCATCGACTGGGCCGCGGCCGGATCCTACCGGGCCCTCGACCTCTGGGTCACCGTGGGCAACGACGCCGCCGAGGCGCTCTACTCCCGCCTCGGCTTTGTCCGCACCGGCGCCACTCAGCCGGTGCGCGAGGACGACCCCACCCTGCTCGAGCTGGGGATGACCCGGCCGCTCTGACGCGGCGCCTCGCCCACCCCCTGGCCCCGCTCCAGGTGGTTTTGGACAATAAAGTCCTTAAGCGGTTTCAGAAGGGAGGGGGCCCCCGTCACCAGAAATCGGCCCCTACCGCACGCGCGGCTCAGGCAGCTCGGTGTCGATCTCGTACTGCTCCAGAGCGGCGGCAACCTCGTGGCGGGGGATCTCCCCGGCACGGGCCAATCCATCCAGCACCGCGACCGTGACGTGCTCCGCGTCGGTCTCGAAGTGGCGCCGCAGCGCCTGCCGCGTGTCGCTCCGGCCGAAGCCGTCGGTTCCCAGGGGGATGAAGTCCTGGTGGACGAATCTGGCCACCTGGTCGGACACCGCCTTGACGTAGTCGGTGACGGCGACGATCGGTCCCGGACGCTCGCCCAGCTGCTCCGCGATGTGCGAGATGCGTGGCTCTCGCTCCGGGTGCAGCCGGTTCCACCGCTCCACCTCGAGGGCGTCGTTGCGGAGCTGCTGGTAGCTGGTGACGCTCCATACGTCGGCGCCCACATCGTTGTTCTCGGCCAGGCGCTCTTGGGCGGTCAGCGCTGCCGCCACCGCGGGTCCGCTGGCGAGGATGGTGGCCCGGTGCTTCTTCTCGACCGGCGCCGGCCGCAGCAGGTAGAGGCCGCGCAGGATGGCGTCATCGACGCCGTCGGGCTTGGGCGGCTGGACGATGTTCTCGTTGTAGAGGGTGAGGTAGTAGAGGGCGTCGCCGTCGCTGCTGCACATCCGCTGGATGCCCTCGCGGAGGATCACCGCCAGCTCGTAGGCGTAGGCCGGGTCGTAGATGCGCACGTGGGGGAGGGCCGAGAAGAGGAGCGGCGAGTGGCCGTCCTGGTGCTGCAGGCCCTCGCCGTTCAGGGTGGTGCGTCCCGCCGTCCCACCGAGCATGAATCCGCGTCCACGGGAGTCGCCGAAGGCCCAGACCAGGTCCCCCACCCGCTGGTAGCCGAACATCGAGTAATAGATGTAGAAGGGGATCATCGGCTCGCCGAAGGTCGAGTAGGCGGTGCCGGCGGCGGCGAAGGAGCCCATCGAGCCCGACTCGGTGATGCCCTCCTCGAGCATCTGCCCGTCTTTCGCCTCGCTGTAGCTGAGCACCATCTCGGCGTCGACGGGCTCGTACTGCTGGCCGTGGGCCGCGTAGATCTTTACCTCGCGGAAGAGCGCGTCCATGCCGAAGGTGCGCGCCTCGTCGGGGATGATGGGGACGATCCGCCGGCCGATGCTCTTGTCGCGGAGGAGGTTGCGGAGGATGGCGGTGAAGGCGGCGGTGGTCGACGCGGCCCGGCCTCCCGACCCCTTGAATGAGTCCTCCCAGGCCCCGTCATCCGGAGGATCCAGCTTCTTGGAGATCACGTTGCGCCGTGGCACCGGCCCGCCCAGGGCGAGCCGCCGGCTCATCAAGTACTCGACCTCGGGTGACTTTGGCCCGGGGTGGTAGTAGGGGGGCGGACCCTCCGAGAGTTGCTTGTCGGTGATGGGCAGCTGGATGCGGTCGCGGAACGCGCGCAGCTCGGTCTCGGTGAACTTCTTGAGCTGGTGGGTGGCGTTGCGCCCCTCGAACTGCTGGCCGAGGGTCCAGCCCTTGATGGTGTGGGCGAGGATGACGGTGGGGATCTCCTTCTGCTCCACCGCCAGCTTGTAGGCGGAGTAGAGCTTGCGGTAGTCGTGGCCGCCGCGCCGCAGCCGGGGCAGGTCCTCGTCGGAGAGATGAGCCACCAGCTTGCGGAGGCGCGGGTCGGGCCCGAAGAAGTGCTCGCGGATGTACGCGCCGGACTCGACGGCGTACTTCTGGAACTGCCCGTCGTTGGTCGTGTTCATCTGATTGACCAGGACGCCGTCGGCGTCCTGGGCGAGCAGCGGATCCCACTCCCTGCCCCAGATCACCTTGATGACGTTCCAGCCGGCGCCGCGGAAGATCGACTCCAGCTCCTGGATGACCTTGCTGTTGCCCCGGACCGGACCGTCGAGACGCTGCAGGTTGCAGGAGATGACGAAGGTGAGGTTGTCGAGACCCTCGCGCGCTGCGAGCGAGAGAGCGCCGATCGCCTCCGGCTCGTCGCACTCCCCGTCGCCTAGGAAGGCCCAGACCCGCGACTCCGAGGTGTCGACCAGCTGACGGTTGTAGAGGTAGCGATTGAATCGCGCTTGGTAGATCGCGTTGAGGGGCCCGATGCCCATGGAGACCGTCGGGAACTCCCAGAACTCGGGAAGGAGCCGCGGGTGCGGATACGAGCTGAGCCCGCGTCCCGCCGTCTCACGGCGGAAGTGGTCGAGCTGGTCCTTGCTGAGCCGGCCCTCGAGGAAGGCGCGGGAGTAGATGCCCGGAGCCGCGTGCCCCTGATAGAAGACCTGGTCACCCGGCCTGCCGTCGTCCTTGCCCCGGAAGAAGTGGTTGAAGCCGACCTCGTAGAGCGACGCCGACGACGCGTAGGTCGAGAGATGGCCGCCGATGCCGTCGAACTTCTTGTTGGCCCGGGCCACCATGACCGCCGCGTTCCAACGGACGATCCGGCGGATGCGGCGCTCCATCGCCTCATCGCCGGGGAACCAGGGCTCCTCCTCGGGCGGGATGGTGTTGATGAAGGCGCTCTGGACCATCGCCGGGATGCCGACCTGGAGGCGCTTGGCCCGGGCCAGCAGCTTGCCGATGACGTACCGGGCGCGGCTCGCGCCCTCGGTGGCGACCAGGTTGTCGAGTGATTCCAGCCACTCCGCGGTCTCGTCGGGATCGGCGTCGGGTAGCTGCTGGAGAAAGGCGTCGAAGGTCATAAGTCCTCGCTGAGAGGGGGCTTCTCGACCACCCCCTCCCAAGAGACTACTCGACTTGGCGTCCACCAGGACGCCGCCCGGCCCGGCGCTAGGAGCGTGCGGACCGTGCCTTCACGTGGACGCGTGGCCGTCCGGGGTTGGCCTCGAAACCCACCCCGCGCTCCCGCGCCGCCTGCGCCGTCTTCCCCGCCTTGTGGAGCAGCTCGACCGCCGACTCCGCGGCGCCGGAGTTGACCGCGATGCCGATGTGAGCCTGGATCGAGACCGGGACGTCGCTCTCGAGGACAAACGGCGTGCTCAGCGCACCCACCAGCCGCTCGGCGACGAGACCGGCGTCCGCCGCGCTGTCGAGGTCGTCGAGGAGGGCACCCAGCTGGTCCTCGCGCAGACGGGCGAGGCTGTCGGCCGAGCGGACCAGGCGCTGAAGCCGCTTGGCGACCTGCACCATCAGCCGGTCGGCGGCATCACCCCCCATCCCCTGCTTGACGGCCGTGATCGAACCGGCCAGGTCGATGACCATGACCGCGACCGGATGGACGTGCCGCGACCGCCGGTGCAGGGCGTGCTCCAAGCGATCGTGAAAGAGCATCCGGCTCGGGAGGTTGGTCAGGGGATCGCGGAAGGACGTGGCTCCGAAGATGTCCGGGTCGTCCTGGCCGGGGGTGACACCGCTGATCAGCTGTCCGTACTCGAGGCGGGCCAGAGCGAGCGCGGTGTGGGATGCGAGCTCCGCGATGGCGCTCGCCTGGGCCGCGGGAAGGGGTACGGCACCGAGCACCGACAGTTCCCCGAGGAGGGTGCTGCCGGCCCGGAGCGGAATGCGGAGGAGGGTCTCCTCGTCGGCATCCTGGGCGAGGATCAGGTGCCAGCCGCCGGGGCCCGAGGAGGCGACCCGGACCGGGCTGCCCGGTGCCAGCCTGGTCGCCGCCGTCCGGATGGCAGCGGCCACCTCCCCCTCGCTGGCCGAGCGCACCAGGTGGAGCGCCGCCTCGGAGAGCGCGTCGGCCCACTCCGTCCCCCTCTCGGGAATGCGGTCCACGCCGGCGGCTTCCACCACGCTGAGCGGAACACGCCGGTTCAGGGAGGTGAACTCACGTTGCACACCCGTAGGCTAAACGCACTACACCAGTCAGACGCACCGGCATCATTCCCCTGTCATGGGTCGTGGGCCCTCTTCGAACAGTCCGTGAAAAGGACGCGGCAATCCGAACCGAAGCGTCACGCGGCTCCGCCGCGTGGGGCCCATCCACCCTGCTGGTACCATCGCCAGACCCATGGAACAGGCGTTGCCGGCGGCGTCCCCGCTCCTCGACGGCCGTGCCGACATCGCGGCGGCGGCCGTCGCTCTTGCCGAGCGTCTGCCGGCGCGGCTCGCGCCCTTCGCCCAGATCGCCTACAACTACCTGTGGTCCTGGGATCCCGATGCGGAGGATCTCTTCCAGGCCATCGATCCCCAGCGCTGGGAGCTCTGCAACGGCAATCCGATCCGCCTCCTCACCGAGACCTCCTCGAAGGCGCTGCAACGGGCGGTCGACGATGAGCCACTGATCGGCCGCGCCGAGGCGATGCTGAGCCGTCTCACCGCCGAGCGGGCGCGACCGCCGATGGCAAGCCGGGCGTCCGAGAGGCGTCCCGTCGCCTTCCTCTGCGCCGAATTCGGGATCCACCGCTCGCTGCCCATCTACGCCGGGGGGCTTGGGGTGCTGGCGGGGGACATCCTCAAGGAGGCCTCCGACCTGGCCCTCCCGATGGTCGGGGTAGGCCTCCTCTACCGGGAGGGGTACTTCCTCCAGCGCACTGACGCGAGCGGGTACCAGCACGAGTACTGGCGGCCGGTGGACCCCGAGCGTCTCCCCGCCGCCCTGGTGCTGGGGCCTGACGGCGCCCCGCTCACCGTCCCCATCCCCCTCCGCGGTCGGGAGGTGGTGGTTCAGGTGTGGCGTGTGGAGGTGGGCCGGACCCCGCTCTACCTCCTCGACGCCGAACGGCCGGAGAACGGCCGGGTCGACCGCTGGATCACCGGTCGCCTCTACGTCGCCGACCGGGCGATCCGGCTCGCCCAGTACGCGCTGCTCGGGATCGGATCGGTGCGGGCTCTGCGAGCGATGGGGATCGACCCCTGCATCGTCCACCTCAACGAGGGGCACGGCGGCCTCGCCCCCCTGGAACTGGCCCGCACCGAGATGCTCGCCGGGCACGACCGCTCAACCGCCTTCGCCCTGGCTCGTGAGAGGACAGTCTTCACCACCCACACCCCGGTGGCCGCGGGCAACGAGGGGTACGACGTCTCAGAGATCCAATCAGTCCTCGGTGACTATCCCTCCCAGGTCGGCCTCGACGACGCCAGCTTCCTCCAGCTGGGGCGGACCCAACCGGACAACCCCCACGAGCCCTTCGTGATGACCCCCCTCGGGATCAAGATGAGCCGGTTCGCCAACGGGGTCAGCCGGCGCCACGGTGAGGTGGCGCGCCAGATGTGGCAGCCGCTCTTCCCGGAGCGTCCTGCCGAGACCGTCCCTATCAGCTACATCACCAACGGCGTCCACCTCCCCACCTGGATGGGCACGCCGATGCGCCGTCTCCTGGACAGGTACCTCGGCGAGGGTTGGGTCCATCGGGCCTCCGATCCGATCACGTGGGAGGCGGTGGCGGGCATCCCCGACGACGAGCTGTGGGAGGTGCGCAACCGCCAACGCGCCGCGCTCGTGGAGATGGCCCGCGATCTGACCATCGCCAACCGCCTCGACCGCAGCGACCCGCGCGAGTCCGTGGAGGCGGCGGAGCGGGGCCTGACCGAGAATGCGCTCACCATCGGCTTCGCCCGGCGTCTGGCGACCTACAAGCGGCTCTACCTGCTGTACATGGACCCCCAGCGGATCCGCGACCTGCTCGACGGCTCGACCCATCCGGTCCAGGTGTTGGTGGCCGGTAAGGCGCACCCGAGCGACGAGGAGGGCAAGCGCTCCCCCCAGGGGCTCTTTGCCCTCAAGAGCGACCCCGTTTCGGCTGAGCGGATCTCCTTCCTGGACAACTACGACCTCAACATCGCCCTCCAGATGGTCGGCGGCTGCGACCTCTGGATCAATCTGCCCCGACCGCCGCTGGAGGCGAGCGGTACGAGCGGGATGAAGGCCGCCCTGAACGGCGGCCTCAACCTCTCCACCCTGGACGGCTGGTGGGCAGAGGGGTTCGACACCACCAACGGCTGGGGATTGCCCGGCGACGTCGCCTTCGACGCGCGCGCCCAGGACCAGCGCGATGCCGCCGGCTTATTCGATGTCCTCCACAGCGAGGTCGTGTCGCTCTTCTACGACCGCGCTGCGGACGGCGTCCCCCACGGCTGGATCGCCACGGTCAAGCGCTCGTTGATGAGCATCGGGCCCCAGTTCTCGGCGACCCGGATGCTCTTAGACTACATCGACGACGCCTACGACCTCGTCTAGCCTGTACGGCGCGCGAGCACCCGCTTGAGCAGCAGCGGCTCGAGCACCGCCGCCTCGACCGGCTCGCCAAAGAGGTTCCCCTGGGCGAGGTCGCAGTGCCGCTTGCGGAGCTGGTCCAGCTGGCTGGACGACTCCACCCCCTCCGCCACCACCTGCAGCCCCATGACATGGGCGAGGTCCAGGATGGTGTCGACCAGGGTGGTCCGTCCCGTGTCGTTGTGCAGCTCCCCGATGAGCGACCGGTCGATCTTGAGGCGCTCGAAGGGGAGGCTGCGAAGGCGGCCCAGCGCCGAGTAGCCGGTGCCGAAGTCGTCGATCGCCAGGTGCACTCCGAGCTCCTTCAGCTGCGCAAGCACCTCCTGGACGCTGGATGTCTCGACGACGGCAGCGCTCTCGGTGACCTCCAGCTCCAGCTGATCCGGCGCCAGCCCGGTTGTCGCGAGGATGCGCGTCACGCCCGGCACCAGGTCGCGTGAGGTGAGGTCGTTCCCCGATAGGTTGACGGCCAGGCGGAGGCTCGGGGCCCCGGCTTCGTTCCAGCTCCGCACCTGCCGGCACGCGCGCTCCATGACGTACAGGTCCAGCTCCGTGGCCGCGCCGATCTCCTCGGCCAGGGGAACAAAAACAGCCGGTCCGAGCCGGCCTTGCGACGGGTGGTGCCACCGGGCCAGCGCCTCGACCCCGACGATGTCATCGGTGCGCAGATCGACGATCGGCTGGTAGTCGACCGTCAGGTCGCCGGCCGTGAGCGCGGCGCGAAGGTCCTCGCCGAGCTGCAGCCGCTCCAGCCGCCCGGCGCGCATCGCGGGCTCGAAGACCCGGAAGTGGTTCTTGCCGTCCCGCTTTGCAAAGTACATGGCCAGGTCGGCGTCGGTCATCAGCGTGTCGGCGTTCCCGTCGCGCGATGACGCCACCCCGAGGCTCGCACTCGGCCGCACCTCCCGCCCCTCGAGGACGAGGGGAAGGGCGAGTGCGACCAGGATGCGCTGGGCGGCGATGGCCGCCGCGCGCGCCGTCGTGTTCTCCAGGAGGATGGCGAACTCGTCGCCGCCGACGCGGGCGACAGTGTCCTCGGGGCGCACCGAGGCAACCAACCGTCGCGCCACCTCGATCAGAAGCGCGTCACCGGCTTGGTGGCCGAGGCTGTCGTTGACGCCCTTGAAGTCGTCGAGGTCCATGAAGAGGACGCTGTGTGTTCCGCGATTCCGCGCGGCCGACGCTGCGCGTTCCAGACGCCCGATGAAGAGCGTTCGATTGGCCAGCGAGGTGAGGCCGTCGTGGAGGGCCTGGCGGCTCAGGCGTTCCTCATACTCGTGGTGCTCGCTGATGTCGTTCAGGTTGGCGACCACCCCTCCCACAGCCGGGTCGTTCATGTGGTTGGTGAGTTTCAGAGAGATGTAGCGCCAGTTGCCATCTCGGCGATGCATCCGCACCTCCACCCCGGACGTCGCGCCCGGGTCGCCGGCCAAGACCCGCCTCCAGCAGCGGCGCACCGTCTCCTCGTCCCCGGGGTGCATGAGCGCGGCCAGCATCGTGGCGGCGCTGGAGGTGTCAAGGTAGTCAGTGCGGAAGGACGGGGTGGAGAAGACCACCTGCCCGCCGGCATCGACGATCAGGAAGTCGTCGCTGGCCTTCTCCACCAGCGCCATCAGCCGTCCCTCGCGCTGGAGGATGGTATTCCGCTGCTCGAGCAGCTGGTCGGCCATGAGGTTGAAGCCGCGCGCCACCTCCCCGATCTCGTCGTCCAGATCGATGGCCACGCGATGAGCGAGGTCACCGCCGGCGAGCTGATGGGAGGCGTCGCGCAGGAGGGAGAGGGGCGGAAGGATCGAGCGGGTCAGCCGGCGGGAGGTCCAGAACGCCCACACCACGCTGATGAGGAGCGCGACCAGGATGGCGGCCTCCGAGGCGGTCTGATCATTCTGCTGTTCCTGCTCGATCGAGGCCACCTCGGCGCGGCCGGCCTGGAGCGCGCTCTGGAGCTGCGAGGAGACGTTCGAGATGACGTAGCTGAAGTAGAAGGCGCCCGAGCTGGTGTCCAGGGCGGTGCTGATGGCGGGGGATAGCGTCGCCACCTCGTTCCGGGCGGGGAGGGAGGCGGCCCATGTCCGCTGGGCGCCGGCCAGCCCCGTGCGCTCGCCGGCGCTCAGCGCCGGCAATGAGGCCACGCGTACCAGTGCGCGCGCGACCGCATCCTCGCTCGCCTGCATGGCGGTGAACGGATTGGCCCGCCCCCTGGCCATGAAGGCCATCCCGTCCAACTCGTAGTCCTGGACCTGCACCTGTAGGGCCTGGATCTGGTCCGCATCGTCCCTCTGCGCCGACAGCGCCGAGGTCGCGCGGGCGCTGACCACGGCTCCCACGGCGCCCACCACCCCCACGGCGACGAGGGGGACGACGAGCAGGAGCGTGGCGACGCGGAACCGCGTCTGGAGATGCTGCGGCAGACGCCAGAAGCGAGGGAAACCCATGACCAGATCCACGATGGGGCTTGGGGTGACGAACGCCGTGAACGATCTGAGTCATATCCATGACCCTCAATCGGGGCTCTAGAAGCGTTTGCCGTAATACGTGACCATCGCCGACGGCTTTCGCGCCCGGTCAGCGCAGGGGTGCGGCGACCTCCAAGAGCTGGCGGACCCCATGTCCCGGGCCCCCCGGATCGCGGAAGACCGAGGTGCCCGCGACCAGCACGGTGGCACCCGCGCCGGCGCAGAGGGTGGCGTTCCCGGCGTCCACGCCCCCATCGACCTCGAGCTCGACCGCCACCCCCTGGGCGTCGATCTCGCGGCGCAGCTCGGCGACCTTGGCCAGGGCGCGGGGGATCAGCGACTGTCCACCGAAGCCGGGGTCCACCGTCATCACCAGGGCCAGGTCCATGACCTCCAGGACGTCATAGAGGCTCTGTGCCGGGGTGCTCACGTTGACCGCCCCGCCGGCCCGGCAGCCGAGGGCCCGGATGTTCACGAGCGTCCGGTGCAGGTGGGGGCACGCCTCCCAGTGCACGGTCATGGCGTCAGCGCCTGCCTCGGCAAAGGTGCGCAGGTGCCGGTCCGGTTCCTGGACCATCAGGTGGACCTCGAAGGGGAGATCCGTCACCCCACGTAGCGCCCGCAGGGTGTCGGTTCCGAAGGTGAAGTTGGGCACGAAGGCCCCGTCCATGACGTCGATGTGGAGGCGGTCGGCGCCAGCCCCCTCCAGGGCGAGCACCGCCTCGGCGAGCCGTCCGAAGTCGGCGGCGAGCAGCGAGGGGGCGATCACCACACCGTTGAGGCATCGCGGCCACGTGCGGGGCATGGCCGCAGAGTACGCGAACCGGCGCGCCAGGTGGGCACTCGAGGACCACAGCGTCGAGCTCTGATCGCCGGCGCGCTCGGTCGTTACGGCGCTCCGGGCCGTGGCCGGCGCCCAGCGCCTCAGGGACGGCGTGACCGGGGGCGGCGCTACCATCCCCCAAGGAGACCGTCTCGGTCCTCATCCGAGCCCGCGCCTCGCGCGCAGCGCCACCAGATGCCCACCTGGAGACAGCCGAGCATGGGCAACCAGCCCTTCGACCCCTCGCAGCCGGACGGCCTGCCGCCGCAGCCCGGACCGCTCCCGAAAGCCTCCGACCCGGGGGCGGACTGGGCGCCTCCCGGTTGGGGATCACCGGGCGCGCCGGGCGCCACGCCTCCCGGCTGGGGGTCACCGGAGGCCCCCGGCGCGATGACTCCGGGATGGGGCGCGCCGCCGCCTCCCTTCCCCTGGGGTGGGCCCGGCTCCTCGGGGTGGTCGAGCCAGTATCCGCCGCCCGAGGTGCCGCCGGGCCATCGGGGGGGGAAGGTCATCGCGGTGTTCCTGGTCGCGGTCCTGATCGCTGCCGCGGTCGGCATCCCCGTCTTTCTCATCACTCGGCAGGCCCCCGCGGCCCAGGCCTCCAGCCTCTACACGGAGTCGATGAAGGTTGCCGGGAATTCGGCTGGGTTCCACTACGTATCGACCTGGACCGGTGGCGGGGAGCTCGTGACAACCTATGCCGGCAACGCCGGGCAGGACGACGGCACCCAGGTGATCACCGAGCCGACCGACTACGGGAACGAGCAGTACGACGTGCTGCTGGCTCCGGACCAGACCTTGTTTTTCGAGGGCAACGCCCCGGCGCTCGAGGACGAGTTGGGCGTCTCGGGGAGCACCGCGCCTGCAATTGCCGGGCACTGGGTCTCGGTCCAGCCCGCCGACGGGCCGTACCAGGCGGAGCAGGCAGGCATGACCGTGGCGTCCGAATTGGGGATCACTGGCTTCGTCGCCACCTCGACCGAGCAGGTGACCGGCGCCGCGGGAGCCACACTGACCAGGATCACCGGCACGGTGGCCGCCTCCGAGTACTCCCCGAGCGCGACGGTTCGGGTGGACATCTCCCCCAACTCCGACCTCCCCGCCTCCATCTTCATGTCCTTCAGCGACGGCAGCGTGAACACCATGACGTTCACCGGGTGGGGAACGGCACCCTCGGTGCCCGTCCCCGCCAGTGCGGTGGCCTGGTCCACGCTGACCACCTCCAAGCCACCCGACGGGTACGGCAGCGCCGAGACCCCCACTCCGGCACCCACCCCGTCGAGCAGCCCCACCGGGGTCGGCTCCGCCACCTGATCGCTCCGGCTCCGGGCGAATGGGCCCGTGGGGGGCCGTGCCGGCTCAGAGGCTGCCCACCGCCACCGTGTCCAGGAACCAGCGGAGCTCACCGTCCGGAGGTCGGACACCGGCCGCGGGGACGCGCCCCTCTGCCACACCCCGGAGGGCCTCCCCCTTGGTGGGTCCGGTCACCAGGAAGGCGATGTGGGCGGCGGCGTTGAGCACCGGGTAGGTGAGGGTGATGCGGTCAAAGGGGGCGTAGTCGGCCCGGCTCCGTACCGCCCAGCGGTCGCGCACCTGGAGCGCAGGATCGCCGGGAAAGAGCGAGGCGGTGTGCCCGTTGTCCCCCAGCCCGAGGAGGATGCAGTCCAGCCGGGGGGCCGACCCGGGCGCCGCGGGCGGGCACGTTGATGCCAGGATGGACGAATACTCAGCGGCCGCCGCGTCCAGGTCGGCCCGCTCCGCCTCCATCCGGTGGATGAGCTCGGGCCTGACCGGCACCAGGTCGAGCAGCGCCTCCCGCGCCATCCGGCAGTTGCTGGCCGGGTCGTCCGGGGGGCAGGCCCGCTCGTCGCCGAAATACACCTCCCAGGCGCGCCAGTGGGCGCGGTCCGCGCCGTAATCCCTGGCGAGCAGCCGGTAGAGGGCGCGCGGAGTGCTGCCCCCGGCGAGCGCGATCCGGAAACGGTCGTGTCGGGTGAGTGTCTCCTGCGCGATGCCGACGATCCAGGCCGCGGCTGCTGCGGCCACCCCGGCAGGGCTGTCAACCGCGGTCACCTTGCCCGGCAACATCGCGCCGCCGCTCACCGCGATCTCACGGGCGGCGCCACTCCCGGCCGTCCCGGCGCATGAAGTCGTCGGCCTCGGCGGGGCCCCAGCTCCCGGCCTCGTAATTGGGGCAGTCAATGCGATCCGGGGGGTGGGTGCGCCAGCCGTCGAGGAGGGCGGTGCATACCCGCCACGCCTCCTCCACCTCGTCCTCGCGGGCAAAGAGGGTGGCGTCGCCGAGCATGCAGTCGAGGAGCAGCCGCTCGTAGGCGTCGGGGGAGGCGCGTTGGAAGCTGGAGCCGTAGAAGAAGTCCATGTTGACGCTCTCGATCCGCATCGCCTGGCCGGGCACCTTGGCCCCGAACCGGAGGGTGATGCCCTCGTCCGGTTGGATGCGCAGGAGCAGCTGGTTGGGGGCGATGCCGTCGGGTGGCGGCATGCCACCCGGCATGGCCCGGTGGCCCGCGAAGGGGGAGTGGGGCACACGCCGGAATTGGATCGCAATCTCCGTCGCCCGGCTGGGCAGACGTTTGCCGGTGCGCAGGTAGAAGGGGGTACCCGCCCACCGCCAGTTGTCGATGTCGAGCTTCATGGCGACGAAGGTCTCGCGCAAGGACTCCGGGTCGACCCCCGGCTCCTCGCGATATCCGGGGACGGGCGTGCCGTCCACGGACCCCGCCGCGTACTGACCGCGAATCGTGTGCAGCAGCGCGTCGTCGGGGTGGATCGGCCGGATCGCGCGCAGCAGCTTCACCTTCTCGTCGCGCACCGTCTCGGCCTCGAAGTTGCTGGGCGGCTCCATCCCGATGATGGCGGCCAGCTGCATCACGTGGTTCTGGATGATGTCGCGGAGCGCGCCGGTCTCCTCGTAGTAGGAGCCACGGCCCTCCACCCCGAGGGTCTCGGCGACGGTGATCTGGACGTGGTCGATGTAGCGCCGGTTCCAGATCGGCTCGAAGATGCCGTTGGCGAAGCGGAAGACGAGGATGTTCTGGACCGTCTCCTTGCCCAGGTAGTGGTCGATCCGGAAGATCTGGGGTTCCTCGAAGGCCGAGTGCAGCGCGGAGTTGAGCTCACGGGCGGTGGCGAGATTGCGTCCGAACGGCTTCTCGATCACCATCCGGCGGAAGCCGCCGCCCTCCTCCGCGCGGCTCATCCCCTCATGCTGGAGCCGCTCCGCGAGCGGGGCAAAGCCGCTCGGCGGGATCGCGAAATAGTAGATGCGGTTCCCCGCCGTCCCTCGCTCACGGTCGGCGGTCTCCAGGGCGAGCTTGACCCCGTCGAGGCCGCCATCCCGGTCCGAGAAGGAGGCGTAGTGCAGCCCCTCGGCGAAGCGGCTCCAGACGTTCTCGTCCAGCCGCAGCCGGGCGAATCGGGTGATGGCGTCGCGCATGGCGGCGCGAAACTGATCGTCGCTCAGCTGGCTGCGGCCCGCGCCGATCACCGTGAAGTGTTCGGGGAGGAGGCCGTCGACGGCCAGCGCGTAGAGGGCGGGTACCAGCTTGCGCTTGGTCAGGTCACCGGTCGCGCCGAAGATCACCACCGCCGCGGGGGGCGGCGCCGGAAGGCGCACGGGCTCAGCGACCGGCTCCTCGGTCACCGCCGCGTCCACGGTCCGGAGGATCTCGCCTGGTTCTGTCGCCATCAGCGTTCCATCATCGGCGGCGCGGCGGTCAGGGCGCCGACGACCCCGAGGCGTGGTGCAGCGACCTGGCCAGCTGTTCCAGGCGGCTGTCCAGGTTGCCCGCGAGGTGCAGACGGATCACCCGGCGGCCGTGGTCACGCAGCGATTGCAGATCGCCCGCGGCCTGGGCGCGCTTGAGCACCGAGAAGGTGAACGGCTTGCCCGGGATGGAGGCGTCGACGGTGTCGTCGCTGGTCACCTGGATGAAGACGCCGGTGTTGGGCCCACCCTTGTGGAGCTGCCCCGTGGAGTGCAGGAACCGCGGGCCGAAGCCCATGGTGGTGGCCACCCGGTAGCGATCCCGGATCGCCGTGCGGAACTCCTCCAGCCCTCCCTGGTTGGCGCTGTTGGGGTCGACGTACGCCATGATCGCGACGTAGTCGCCCGCCTGCGCCTCGCCGAGATGGGCGAGCAGAGCCTGCTCCACCGAGGCCGCGGGGCTCCCCCCGTAGACGGTCGCTCCGGCGCTGGAGGCGGTGGGCGCCTCCTCGGGCAGCCTCCCACTCTTCTCGTAGGCCGCCAGCACGCTGCCCGTGTTGTCCTTCGACTCCTTGACGTTGGGTTCGTCGAAGGGGTCGATCTGGAGCGAGACCGCCGCCACCGCGGTGGCGAACTCCCAGCGGAAGAACTCGGCGCCCAGGTCGTAGGCGTCCCGCAGCTCGATGGTCACCAACGGAAGCCCGGCCGCGGCCAGAGCCTCATCCGGCATGTCCACCTGGGAGGGTTCGTCGCCGAGCCGGAGCACGACGAAGAGTCGATCGTCCCCGTAGACACCGGGCCTGCCCACCGGCTCCTCGCCGATGGGGATGTAGCCCTTGCCCTCCTTGCCGGTGGACTCCGCGATCAGCTGCTCCGCCCAGAGGGAGAAGCCGGCGATCTGGGGTGGTGTGAGGATGGTGACCTTGTCGTGGCCGGCCCCATGGGCGAGGTTCAGCGCGCTGCCCAGTGCCAGGCCCCCGTTCCGCTCGGGCGGCGTGGTCGGCCCGCAAGCGGACCGCATGGCGATGGCGCGGTCGAGGAGCAACTCGACGTCCAGGCCCATCACTGCCGCCGGAACCAGGCCAAAGAGGGAGAGAGCCGAATAGCGGCCCCCGATGTCGCCCGGGTTCTCGAAGAGGCGCCTGAAGTGCCGCTCGGTGGCGAGCTGGGCAAGGGGGGTGCCGGGGTCGGTGATGGCGATGAAGCTATGACCCGGCTCGGCGACGCCGGAGGCGGTGACCGCCTCCCAGAAGTGGGCGAGGTGAGAGGACGTCTCGAGCGTCGTCCCCGATTTGCTGGCGACCAGGAAGAGGGTGCGCTGGATGTCGAGGTGCCGCTCCAGGTTGACGATCGCCTCGGGGTCGGTGGTGTCCAGGACGTGAAGGACGGGGTATCCGGCGGCGCTGCCGAAGGAGGTGCGCAGGACCTCCGGGCAGAGGCTGGAGCCGCCCATGCCGAGGAGGACGGCGTCGCTGAAGCCGGCCTGCTGCACCTCGGCCGCCAGCGCGGTCAGCTCCGCCACCCGGCCGCGCATGGTGAGCGGGACGTCGAGCCAGCCCAGCCGGTTGCCGATGACCGCGGCGTGGGCAGCGTCGGCCGGCTTCCAGAGGTCGGGGTCCCGGTTCCAGATGCGCTCCACGACCCCGGCGCGGTGGGCCTCGGCGATCACCTTGGCGAGGTCGGACCCCCCGATGGCGAGATCGGACCTCATCTCTTCGCGGCCCCGGCTCGGAGGCTCGCGAGCTTCTCCCCGATCCTGGCGATCAGTTGGTCGTACGAGGCCGCGAAGGACGCGACCCCGGCGACCAGGAGATCCTCGGTCACCTTGTCGATGCTGATGCCGGCGGACTCTAGCCGCCCGATCACCTGCTGCGCATGGTCCAGGTCGTCGCGCACGGTGTCGCCGGCGACGGTGCCGTGGTCCCGGAAGGCCTCGATGGTCGAGGGTGGCATGGTGTCGACGGTGTCCGGGCCGATCAGTGCCTCGGCATAGATCACATCCCGGTACTTCGGGTTCTTGGCGCTGGTGCTCGCCCACAGCGGCCTCTGGAACGGAGCGCCGGCCTCGCGCAGCGCGGCGAACTCCTCGCCGCGGAAGTGCCTTTCAAAGGTCGCGTAGGCCAGGCGGGCGTTGGCGATCGCCGCGGTGCCGTGCAGGCTCTCGAGCTCCGCGGCGTCGCCGCCGGCCTCGAGCCGCCCGTCGAGGAGGGGGTCCACGGCGGTGTCCACCCGGCTCACGAAGAACGAGGCCACCGAGTGGACGTGCAGCGATTGGCCCTCGCTGTGGCGCCGCTGCAGGCCGCCGATGTAGGCGGCGATCACCTTCTCGTAGGCCTCGAGGGCAAAGATCAGGGTCACGTTGACGTTGATCCCGGCGGCGATCAGCTCCAGGATGGCGGGGACGCCCTCGGGTGTCGCCGGGACCTTCACCATGAGATTTGGCCGGTCAACCCGGTGCCAGTATTCCTTGGCGGTCCGGACGCTTCCGGCGGTATCGTGCGAGAGGGGAGGGGGCAGCTCGAGGCTGACGTAGCCGTCGGCGCCCCCGGTGCGCTCGTACACCGGGCGCATGGTGTCGGCGGCGTGCTGGATGTCACGGGTGGCGAGCCGCAGGAAGACCTCGTTGGGGTCGTCGACCCCTTGGCCGAGCAGCTCATGGATCTGCTCGTCGTAGTTGGTGCCGTCGGCGATGGCCTTCTCGAAGATGGTCGGGTTGCTCGTGAGCCCGGTGACGTTGTCCTCGGCGACCAGCCGGGTCAGCTCGGAGCCGGTCACCAGCTCGCGGCTGATGTAGTCGAGCCACACCGACTGGCCGCGCTCGGCCAGCAGCTGGAGCGGGTTGGGGGTGGGCATCGGTCTCACTGGCCTCCTGCGCTGGTGGCGGCGGCGTGGCGGGCCGCCCTGACGATCGCGTCGGCGTCGATCCCCTCCGCGGCGAGCAGATCGGCGGTCTTGCCGCTTCCCGGGACGTCGCGGACTGCCAGATGGAGGATCCGAGGCGGGTGGTCGCCGGCCAGCGCCTCCATGACCGCAGCCCCGAGGCCGCCCTCAGGGTAGTGGTCCTCCACGACCACCAGGGTCCCCCCGCAGTCGCGGGCGGCCTCGGCCAGCACGTCGGCGGCGATCGGCTTGACCGAGTAGCAGTCGATGACCCGGACGTGGATACCCTCCGCCGCCAGCTGGTCGGCGGCGGCCAGGGCGCTGTGCAGCGTGACCCCGGCCGCGACCACCGCAGCCTTGTCCTCGTCGCTGCGGCGCACCACCTTGGCGCCGCCGATCGGGAAGGGCTCGGCGTTGTCGTAGATCACGGGATAGGCGTTGCGGGTGGTCCGCAGGTAGACGATCCCGGTGCGGTCGGCCATCTCGGCCACCAGCTTGACGGTGCTCACCGCGTCGGAGGGGTAGAGGACCGTCGACCCCTGGACGGCCCGCAACGACGCCAGGTCCTCGAGTGCCATTTGGGAGGGTCCGTCGGCGCCGATCTCGCTCCCCGCGTGGGATCCGACCAGCCGGAGGTTGGCCCGGGAGATCGCCGCCATCCGGATGAAGTCGTAGGCCCGCGAGAAGAAGGCGGCGAACGTCGAAACGAAGGGGACATAGCCGCGCACCTGGAGACCGACCGCCGCCGACACCAGCTGCTGCTCGGCGATGTACATCTCGAAAAAGCGATCCGGGAACGCCTTCTTGAACTGATCGGCGTGGGTCGAGTTGCTCACCTCGGCGTCCAGGGCGACCACCTCCGGGCGGGCGCCGAGTGCGACCAGCCCGTCCCCGTAGGCCTTGCGGGTCGCGACCTTGTCCCCCAGAGCGTAGCTGGGGAGCGTGACCTCGGCCGCCTGGGGCCGGATCGCGGGCGTGCCCCGTTCGGGCTTGCGCACCTCGATGCGGAGATCGTGCAGCTCGCCGAGCTGGGCGATGGCCCGCACCGCCATGTCCGGGGCCAGGGCCACCCCATGCCACCCCTCCTTGTTCTCGATCTCCGAGAACCCCTTGCCCTTGATCGTCTTGGCCAGGATCACCGTGGGCCGGCCAACCGTCTCCCGGGCATCGACGTAGGCGCCGTCGATCTCCTCCAGGTTGTGGCCGTCGATGACTAGGGCGCGGCACCCGAACGCCTCGACCCGGCGGCGGTAGGTCTCCATGTCCCAGCCGAACTCGGTCTCGCCGCGCTGGCCGAGGCGGTTCACATCCGCGATCACGGTTAGGTTGTCCAGCTGGTAGTGGGCTGCCTTGTCGAGCGCTTCCCAGATCGATCCCTCGGCCAGCTCACTGTCACCGCACAGCACCCAGACTCGATAGGGGAGACGGTCGAGGTACTTGCCGGCGAGAGCGACCCCCACTCCGATGGGGAGTCCCTGGCCGAGCGATCCGGTGGCGACGTCCACCCAGGGGATGACCGGGGTGGGGTGGCCCTGGAGCCGGGAGCCCAGCGTCCGGTAGGTCATCAGCTCGGCGTCGTCAACCACACCGCAGGCCAGGTAGAGGGCGTAGAGCAGGGGAGAGGCATGGCCCTTGGAGAAGATCAGATGGTCATTGGTCGGGAGCTTGGGGTGGGCGAAGTCGTAGCGGAGGTGCCGGCCGGCGAGGACCGCGATCAGGTCGGCGGCGGACATGCTGGAGGTGGGATGCCCCGATCTCGCCCGGGTGCTGGCGCGGATGCCGTCGATCCGGAGCTGCTGCGCTACCTCGTGTAGGGTCTCCAAGTCCGCTGGAGCCGCTGGTTGTCCGGTCGCCGCCATCTGTGGTCCTCCTGGAAGGGCGCGGTCGAGGGCTCGAGAGACGCGCCGACGCTTCGAATTGAATGATGAACGGAGTGGGGGGTCGCCCGTCTGAGGCGATGGACGCCGGGTAGGGTTCGGGGCGGATCGGCCCGGCCGTGCCCCGCCCCCCGGGGACGACCGGCCCTGGCCAGGCCCCGCTCAGGCTCGACCAGCTTGGCGCGGCCACGCCGCTGGTAACATCGAGGCAGCGTGCGCCCATAGCTCAGTCTGGATAGAGCGTCTGACTACGGATCAGAAGGCCGGGGGTTCAAATCCTCCTGGGCGTACCACCTCCTCCTTGGTGGCTGGGTGCGTTCAAGTTGGTCGGGTTGGCGGGCTCGGAGGGCTTGTGTGCGCCGAGAGCCCGCAGTAGGGATTCGTCGAGTTCGACCAGGTTGGCCAGGACGAGGTCGGCCTCGCCGTAGCGGGGGTCGCCGGCGAGCAGTGGGTCGGGGACGGCGATGCAGCGCATCCCGGCCGCCTTGGCTGCCTGCACTCCGCTCGGCGAGTCCTCGATCGCCAGGCAGCGCCCGGGGCTCATGCTCAGGCGTCGGGCCGCGGTGAGGTAGACGTCGGGCGCGGGCTTGCCCCTCACCTCGTCGATGGCCGAGCAGCGCACCTCGATGCTGGTCAAGTCCAGCCGCTCGCACACCACGTCGATCATCCGTCGCGGTGACGACGAGGCGATGGCGAGACGGAGGTCCAGATGCCGGAGCAGCTCGAAGGTCTGGGTCACCCCGGCCATCGGCTCGCCCTCTGCCCTCACCCACGTCGCCACCCGGTCGATGATGCGATCGGCCACCGTGGCGTCGCTCCACTGATCCGTCCCACCGCCCCGGCCGGGCTGCCGTCGTCTCCAGACGGGCACGACCTCGTCGATCGTCCGGCCGATCGAGCCCAGGAGCTCTGCCTCGGTCAGCTCGACGCCCAGTTCAGTGAACACGGCGACTTCCGCCACCCGCCACACCGGTTCGGTGTCGATGAGCAGGCCGTCCATGTCGAGGACGACCGCCTCGATCGGTGGTCGGGTCAAGCGGGGACGGCAGCCGAGGCGCGGATCTCTCGAGCCTTCTCCATCATCGCGCGAGCCCGGGCGGGATCCACGGCGTTCCAGGTGATGCCATCCACCTTGAGGCTGGTGCCGACGATCACGCCGTCCGCGATGGCCAGGATCTCGGTCAGCCGTTCGGCCTGGACCCCGGTGTTGGCGAACACCGGCGTCTGCGGGACGGCCTGCTTCGCCGCGCGCAGGTCGCTCATGGCGAAGGGAACCCCCGCCTCGGGGCCACTGATGAGGATGGCGTCGACGCCCAGGAAGCTGGCGCTCTTGGCCCGCTCCGCCACGGTGCGGCTCCCGATCGAGCTGCTGAACTCGGGCGTGATGTTGTCGAAGATGGCGACGTCCGGGGCGCCGATCTGATCACGGTAGGCGGCGAGCTCGCCCAGCGCCGGGGCCATCAAGCCCATGTCGCTCTCGTAGACGCCGGTGAACACCTCGCGGACGAAGGTCGCGCCGGTGGCGCGAGCCAGCGCCAGGCTGGCTCTGGCATCCCAGAGGATGTTGACCCCAAAGGGGACGCGGATGGACGGTCGCAGCTCGCCGATCACGGCTGCCATGGCCGACGGGATCTCCGGACCGACCACGAGCTGATAGGGAATGTCGGCTTCGTTGCAGAAGAGCACGGCGTCGACGCCGGCCTCCTGCAGCACCTCGAGGTCGCGCCCGATCACGTCGACCAGGTGCTGGCGCCCCGCTTCCCGATCGTGCCGTGGGCGGCCGGGCAGGCCAGGGAAATGCAGCATGGCGATAACCGGTTTAGGCGTTCCGAACGTCTGCTCCAGCGACATGGTCATGACAACTCCTCCAGTGATCAGAGTGCGCGGTGCGCCCTCGCAAAGTCGATAACTGCACGGTTCCACGGCGCCGGGTCCTCCCAGAAGGCGGCGTGGCCACCTGGAACGACGCCCCAGGTCGCGTTGGGAAGCGATGCGCACAGGCGCCGGGAAAGTGCCTCCCTGATGATGATGTCGTCCCGCGCGGCGATCACCAGCGTAGGCGTGGTTATCGCCGTCACCCTGGCGCGCGCCTCGTGGTCGACGAGCGCCGCGGTTTGGGCCGCGAAGGCCGCCGCCGGCTGGGTGCTCTTCTGGGCCTCCCTGATCAGCTCCTCGATCCTCTCCGGATGCTGCTCGTAGAAGGCCGGGCTGTAGATCCAGGGTGCCTGCTGGCGCATCATCACGGCCATTCCGGCCGCCTCTGCGACGACGGCCCAGCTCTCGAAGGCGGCGCGCGCCAACGGGTCAGGCGCCGCGTAGGTGTTGGCCAGCACCAGAGAGCGGAGGTCGTTGCCGTGGGCGATCGCATACTCCTGCGCGATCGCCCCACCCATCGAGACGCCCGCGAGATGGAAGGGCGGCAGCTCGAGCTCGGTGACGAGGGCGTGCAGATCACCGGCCATCTCGGTGCTGCTGTAGGGACCGGGTGGCTGACTCGAGTGCCCCACGCCCCGATTGTCGAAACTGATCACGCGCAGGTCGGCGCTCACGAAGTCGTCGACCTGGTTGGCCCACGCGTCCAGGTCGTCGCCCACCCCGTTGACCAGGACCAGGGTCTCCGGACCCTCCCCATCGATCCGGTAGTGGATGTGCACCGAAGTCGCGTTGACGGAGCCCTCGATCATCGGAGGCCTCGCCGCTGCAGGGCGTCCTTCCAGAGCTCGACGGACGTCCGCAGCTCCTCGATCACCTGCCCGTCATCCTCCTCCCAGCCGGGGATGATCTCGAGGATCAGGAGCACGTCTTCGGCGCCAGAGGCCGCCAGGGTGTCGAGCACGCGGCCGGGTTCGATGCGGCCGGTCGCATTGCGCCCAGGGGTGAAGGGCCAGTGACGGTCGCCCAGGGCGTCGGACTGCTGGAGCTGAACCTCGACGAGGCGGCTGCCGAAGTGCTCGAGCCAGGCATACGGGTCTCGCTCGGCCCCCTCCGTCCCCGGGACGCACTGGTGGCCGACGTCCAGGCAGAGCCGCACCGGCACATGGGCCTCCCCCCCCTCGGTGAGCAGTTCCTCGACGCCGTCCATGGTCGACGGTTCCCGCGGACTGACCAAGTTCTCGACCAGCAAGTGACTGAGTCCCACGTCCCGGGCGCGGCCGGAGATCTCGATCAGGGCGCGCCGCAGGTCGGACCAGCGCGCCGACCGCCGGGTCGGATCCCTCCAGTCGGGCACGCTCATGGTGCCGACGTGGCCGCCGGTCGCCTCCGCACCCAGCTGGGCGGTGACGTCGATCACCATTCGGTACCAGCGCAGCGCCGCGTCGCGCCGCTCGGCGTCGGGGTGCATGAGCAGGTTGAGGCCGTAGGCGGTCAGGCCGGTGAAGGTGGTCTCGGCGCGCAGCCCGTGCTTGTTCAGCGCTGCCCGGGTCCGCTCCACGGACAGCGCTCGCTCTGCCGGCCTGTCCAGGCCCTCGACGAGGTCGAGGGAGAGCTCGACGAGGTTGAGGTCCAGTTCGTCTCGCACCACCTGGGCCCAATCCTCGGGACGCGGCCAGCGCTTGAGAGCGAAGCAGTTGTTGATGCCGAGCCGGGCGCGCACCTCAGTCCTCCGCCTGACGGTGGATGTGCACCACCGGGGAGCTGATCAGCGCCTGGTAGCGCGCGTAGATCTCGTCGTAACGCTCACGGTTCCGGCCATCCGGCTCCACCCGGGAGCCGGGCCGATAGCAGGCGGCCGTCGCCGCATCGGCGTCCCGGTACACACCGGTACCGATCCCCGCCAGCATGGCCGCGCCGGCGGCGGTGGCGTCGCCGTCCACGCGGATCACCGGGACCCCGAGCACGTCGGCTTTGATCTGGTTCCAGGATTCGAGTCTGGCGCCGCCCCCCGAGACGCGCAGCTCGGTGAGCGGGGCCGAGGTGCGGCCCAGGGTCTCGAGGCGGGCCCGGATCCCGAAGGCAACCCCCTCCAGGACGGCGCGCCCCCAGGCACGGTGGTCGTGGCGGAGCGAGAGCCCGGTCACCGCCCCGCGGAGCTCCGGGTCGTCGCGCTCCCCGTCACCCAGCACTGGAGCGAAGAGCAGGCCGTCGGCGCCCGGCGGCATGGCCGCGGCGTCGCGGTCGAGGCGCGCGTACTCACTGTCCCGTAGGCGCCGCCCCGGACCGCTGTAGGCGAGCTGGACCACCCAGTCGAGGGCCTCGCCGGTGGTGTTGATCCCCACCTCGGTGAGGTAGCCACGCTCCTCCACCGCGCTGGGGTAGTGGGTGACGTCGTCGTCCTCGAGGGGCTCGGCGACCACCGAGTTGAGGCAGGTCGAGCTGCCCGCCATCTCGCTCACCGGCCCCGGCGCGGTGACCCCGGCCCCGATGGCGCAGGCGATGCTGTCGCCCGCCCCGGCGACCACCGGCACCGCGGTGGAGAGTCCCAGACGGCGCGCCAGCGCGGGCCGGAGGTGACCGGTCACGCTCCAGGAGGGGCGCATCGGCGGCAGCAGGTCGGGGTCCAGGTCGAGGTCGGCCAGCAGGCCGGTGGCCCAGCAACGCTCCCTCAGGTCGAGGAGCCCGCTCGCCGCCGCCATGGTCCAGTCGGTGCCCACCTCCCCGGTGAGGGCGCGGACGACGCAGTCGGTCGGCTGGAGGAATCGCCGGGTCTGGGCGAAGACCTCTGGCTCGTGGGCCCGGATCCAGAGGATCTTGGCGCCGGTGTGGAAGGCGGCGGGCACGTGGCCGGTGAGGGCGTGGAGCGCGGTGGTGCCGAAGCGCTGGCACATCCATGCCGCCTCCGCGGTCGCCCGATTGTCCCGATAGATGATCCCGGGGCGGAGCGGCAGGCCCCCACCATCCACGGGGACGACGCTCGGGCACTGGCCGGTGACGCCGATGCCGTGGATGCGAGTGCGCGGCCCCAGCTGGCGTACCAGCCCGGCCAGGGCGGAGACCGAGGCGCTCTGCCAGCGGCGCGCGTCCTGCTCCGCCCATCCCTCCTGGGGCAGTGAGGTCGGGTAGGCGCGGCGCACCTCTGCGATCGGTGCGCCGGAGATGTCGAAGGCGGAGGCGCGCGCGCCGGAGGTCCCGACGTCGATGGCGACGAGCACCTCCCGGCTCGGCGCAGTGGTGCCGCTTGCGAGCGTGATATGGGGAGTGATGGCTCGGGCCCCGGCTATCCGCGGACCAGCTGCGCGCTCGCCTTGTCGCGGTCGAGGGTGATCAAAGCCCCCATGAGCGCACCGGTGGTGTAGTCGCTGCCCGGGTTGAGCACCACGGTCTTGCGCTCTCCCAGACGGCGGATGCCCGAGGCCTCGTGGATGTGGCCGTGCAGGCCGAGCAACGGCTTGCGCTCCAGCTCGATCTCGCGCACCGCGGTGCTCCCTACCGCCGCGTATTGCACCTGGCCCAGGCTCGCCTGGACCCGCAGGTTCACATCCAGCGCGGGCGCCTCGTCGAGCTGGGTCCCGAAGGGGGGCGCGTGGAGGTTGAAGACGGCTCGCTCCGGGTTCTGAAGCTGGTCGGCCATGGACTTGTAGACGGCGGCAAGCTGCTGCTCGTCCTGCTCGCGGAAGGTGTGCCACGGGGTGGTGTTCGCGTATCCCCAGCTGATCATCTCGTGCTGGTCGTCGATCCAGACCACCTTCCCCTCGGCGTGGACGCCCCAGGGCGCGCGATCGACCAGCTCGCCCAGCTCCACCGGGTCGTCGTTGCCGAGCATCATGTAGAGGGGCAGCTCCAGGGGGCGAAGCCTCTCATCGGCGAGGTTGAGCCAGTCGGTGAGGCGCTCGCGCATCAGGCGCAGAAAGAGGGCGTCGAGGGTCCCCTCGGCCTCCATGGCCTCCAGCTCACCCGGCTCGGCACGGTAGGGGTAGTAGCCGTGGTCCGCGATCAGCCGCTCCAACTCCACGAGCTCGGGCCCGTCCTGCACCTTGTAGGGAGTGCCGACGAAGTTGCACTCCCAGATGCCGCCGGGGCCGCGGACGATGGACTGGATCGCCTTGCCCGCCAGATCGCCGCCCAGCACCAGCACGGTGGGCTTGTACACCCGGGCCGCGTTGATGAACTTGCGGAAGCAGAGGCTCGACCCGTGCAGGTCGCTGACGAAGTAGATGAGCGTCTTCTTGGCCATCAGTGGACCAGTGCGGCTTCCCGCGCAGTGCTCGCCGCCTCCATGAACCGGGTCGCCCGTGACCCATCGACCTCATTCCAGGTGACTCCGCCACGCTTCAGGTGAGTGCCGACGATCGCGCCGTCGGCGGCGGCGAGGATTGACCCCACCGTGTCCGTGGTCACGCCGGTGTTGGCGAGCACAGGGATGTGGGGAACCGCGGCCTTGGCGGCGCGGAGCTGGTCAACGTCGGTGGCCGTTCCGGTGATTGGACCGCTGATCAGCAGGGCATCGACGCCGAGATAGACCGCGCTTCGGGCACGTTCGGCGATGGTGCGGTGCCCCAGAGGGCTCGCGAACTCCGGGGTGATGTTGCTGAAGAGCACCACCGAACCCGCGCCGATGTTGGCGCGATAGTCGGCGATGGAACCGTAGTCCGGCTGCATGATCCCCAGGTCGCTCTCGTAGACACCGGTGAAGACCTCGCGGACGAAGCGGGCGCCGGTCGCCCGCGCCACCGCCAGGCTGGCGACGGGGTCCCAGGCCAGGTCGACCCCAAACGGCCGCCGGATCGTGCTCCTCAACTCACCGATCACGGCCGCCATCGCCGCGGCTGCCTCGGCGCCTACCCGCAGCTGATAGGGAAGGTCGGCCTCGTTGCAGAAGAGGAGCCCGTCGACCCCCGCCCCCTGGAGGATCTCGACGTCGCGGGCGACGGCATCGACGATGGGCCGCATACCAGCCTTTCTGTCGTGGCCGGGTCGGCCGGGCAGAGCGGCGAGGTGGACCATCGCCACGATCGGCTTGTTGACCCCGAAGAGGTCGAGGAGCAGCGAGCTCATTGCGCCTCCTGCGCCGCGGCGCCGTCCACCCCGGCGGCATCGACCGGAGCCCGGTGAGACGGCGACTCCGGTGGCACCATGACCACCTCCACCCCGCTGCGCTCGATCCGCTCAACCTCGCGGGGGTCGGCGCTCGGATCGGTCACGATCACCGAGACGCGCTCGATGGGGGCGACCGTGCTCATCGCCACGTCGCCGAACTTCGACCCGTCGGCGACGACCATGATCCGTTCGGCGTGCTCAAGAGCTGCCCGGATGACCTCGGCCTCGCCGTCGTCTAGGTCGGTGATACCGCGATGGGCGGTGACCCCGGCGGCCCCGATCACCGCGATGTCCGTGTTGTAACGCTGCACCCCCTCGACGGCCGAGGCGCCGACGCAGCTCAGCTCGTCCTGGCGGACCAGACCGCCGGCGATGATCACCCGGACCCGGCGCGTGCCCAGCATGCTGGCCACCGCCAGGGAGGGGGTGACCACCACCAGGTCCCCGGCGGGGGTGATGGCCCGCGCGAACTGCTCGACGGTCGAGCCGACCCCCACGAACATCACCCGGACCCCGGCGGTGAGCTGGGCGGCCCGGCGGGCGATCTGCACCTTCGCCTGGGCGTGATGGAGCGTGCGGGCGTTCTGGCCCACCTCGAAGGCTCCGACGGCGCGAACGACCCGGGTGGTCGCACCCCCGTACGTCCGCCGGAGGAAGCCGTCCCGCTCGAGGCGGCGGAGATCCCGGCGGATGGTCATCTCGGAGACCTGGAACTCGCGGGCGAGGCTGCTGACCTCCACTGCCTGGTCCGCCGCCGCCCGCTCCAGCAGCTTCAGACGCCGCTCAACCGCCAGCACGTCTTCCTCCTCACCTGTCCGTTCCTGAGCTTAAGAATGTCCGGTGATGTATTCACCCTTGACAATTATGTTCGATTGTGTTCGACTCTAGCTCGCTCCGGCGCAGGTGTCAAGCGCGGGGAATTGCGGTCAAGTCGATGGAGGGATGCCATGGCGACAGAGAGCCGGCCGGGGAGTCGGCTGTTCGTGCGCAACAGCACGGGGTTGGTGCGCTCTGCCTCAGCGCTCGACGCCACCATCTTCAACGCGGTCATCTCGGCACCGATCGGCTCCACCCTGGCCTGGTCGATCTTCTTCACCCTGGTCGCATTCCCGGGGGCCGATCCGGTCGGAGTGCTGCTCATCACCCTGGTCCTCAACATCCCAGTGTTGATCATGTTCGCCCTGCTCGGGGCGAGCATGCCGAGGGTCGGAGGTGACTACGTCTGGGTGAGCCGTGTCCTGACCCCACCCTTGGCACTGATATCCAACCTCTGCATGATCATGGGCGGCCTGCTCGGCGCGGCTTACTTCGCGAAGTTCTTCGCGGTCTTTGCCCTGGGGCCGGCACTGGTCGCATTCGGGACCCTGAGCACCGACAGCCAGCTGATCAGCTGGGGATCCTCGTTCGAGACCAACACCAGCTGGATCCTGGGTGCCTCGCTCTTCATGGTGGCGCTGGTGACGGTCATCCTCATCCGCGGGACCAAGGCGACCTTCCGCTGGCAGAACTGGACCTTCCTGATCGGCATGGTGGGAATGATCGTGGCCTTCGTGTGCCTCGGTTTCGCCAGCCAGCACGGCTTCTTCGCCAACTTCAACACCCTCAACAAGAGCTTTGGGGGCGGGACCGTCCAGCAGGTGATCGCCGGCGCGGGCGCCACCCACGCGGCCCCCAACCTGGGCAACCTGAACGCCACCATCCCGGCCCTCTTCTCGATCGAGGGTTTCATGATGTGGAACTTCTGGTCGGTCTACATGTCCGGGGAATTGAAGAGCGCCTCCAACCGCCGCCGCCAGCTGTCGGTCATGTTCGGTGCGCTGGCCTTCGACGTGGCGCTGCTTTGCCTCGGCGCGCTGCTCCTCTTCCGGATCGCCGGATACAACTTCGTTTACGCGCTCAACGCCGCCCCGCACGCCTACGCGATTCCCTCCGGGCCCTTCTACTCCTTCCTGGCGGCGCTTGCCTTCAACACCCCGATCCTCACGGTGATCATCCTGGGATGCTTCCTCTTCTGGAGCCTGCCCTCGATGATCGCCAACACCTTCATGCCCATCCGGTCGTTCTTCGCCTGGTCCTTCGACCGGCTGATGCCGGAGGGGCTGGCCCGTGTCAACGAGCGCACCCACTCACCGGTCACCGCGATCGTCGTCGCCAACCTGATCATCGCGGCGCTGACCATCTGGAGCGTGTACTCCAACGTCTTCCAACTGGTGCTCGGGTTGATCGTGCTCGCCGGATGTTTGGCGGTGGTGATCGTCGGCGCAGCCGCCATCGCGCTGCCCTTCCGCCGGCCTGAGCTCTACAAGGCCTCGCCCGCCAACGTCAAGTTCCTGGGCATCCCGGTCCTCTTCATCGTCGCTCCGCTCTCGATCATCATCTTCGTCGGGCTGGCGGTGGTCTCCACCCGCTACCCGGCACTGGTCATGAACGGCAACAGCGCCGACTGGTGGTGGATCCCGGCCTGGTTTGCCGGCCTCATCGTGGGCGGTGGCCTCCTCTACTATGTGCCCAAGTTCATCCGCGCCCGTCAGGGCATCAACGTCAGCTTCGTGTACAAGGAACTGCCGCCTGAGTAATTGGGCGGCTCCACTCTGGGTCAGGGCGGCCGGTGAAGCACCGGCCGCCCTGTCACAACTCATTCAGGGCTTCAGCACCGGCACATGGAAGAGAACGCAAACCACATCCTGCCTGACATCCGAGAGGAGGCGAGGCGCCTCACGACCTCGGCCCTGGACGCCGGTCTCCATGCCCGTTTGCTGGGCGGCCTGGCCATCTGGTTACGCTGCCCGAGCGTGCGCAGCGGCCCCTTCGCGCGCTCGTATCAGGACATGGACTTCGCCATCGCCAAGGGTGCCGGCGCGGTGTTCAAGGCGTTTCTCACCTCCGAGGGCTATCTGGGCGACCCGTTCTTCAACGGCCTCCACGGCGACACCCGCCTCTACTTCCAGGCGCCGGACAGCCGGTGGTCCATCGACGTGGTCATCGACGAGTTGACCATGTCCCACAAGCTCGACCTCCGGGGACGCCTCGACGGCCCGTTGCCGACGCTCACCCTCGCCGACCTGCTGCTCAGCAAGCTGCAGGTCTGGGAGATCAACCGAAAGGATCTCGGGGATGCGCTGTGCCTGCTCGCCGACCACGGCGTGAGTGACGACGATGCGGATGCGGAGGCGGTGAGCCTCCCCCGCCTCCGCAAGTTGCTGGGCGGCGACTGGGGCTTCTGCCACACCACCGAGCGGAACCTGGGCCGGCTGGGCGAGCTGTGGGCCGAGTCGCCACTTCCCGACGCTTCTTTCGACGTCGCCAAGCAGATCACGACCATCCGGGCGGCCATCGACGAGGCCCCCAAGACCATGGCCTGGCGGATGCGGAGCCGCGTCGGCGAGCGCGTTCGCTGGTACGAGGTGCCCGAGGAGGTCGGGCACTGACCGGCTCACGCCACCGGCCCGAGGGGTGGACGCATCGCGCTCCGAGGCCTCGCGATGAGGCGCGCAGCTGGTCAGGGCCGGCTCAGAAGCCGGGCAGCCGTCCGGGGTGGCTCACTCAGCGCCGGCCGCGATCGCCCTGCGGATGAGCGGCATCGGCTGGGGGGGGGTCGGCATGACGTCGTCACCGCGGATCGCCGCGATCAAAACGCTGATCTCGGACCCCTTGGTGACGAAGGCGGAGATCCCGGCCGCGCAGATGGTCCGGGTGACCAGCGCGTCGTCGTAGGCGGAGAAGGCCACCAGACGGATGTCGGGACAGACCGCACGAAGGGCGCGCGCGGCCGCCCAGCCGCCCCCATCGGGCATGTGGACGTCGATGACCGCAACGTCGGGCTGCATGCCCCGCGCCAGGCGGATCGCGTCAGGAATACGGCTTGCGGTGCCGATGACGACCAAGGTGTCGTCGCTCTGGATGAGGGCCCGCAACGCCTCCAGGATCACCGCGTGGTCATCGAGGAGGAGCACGGTCAGGGTGTCCGGGTCTCCCCGGGAGAGCTGTCCCGCGCGCGCGGTCGCCCTCCGATCGGTCACAGAGGCGCTCCCGCCTGGTGGGTCATGGTCTCGAGTATGAGCCGCCCCCCAGTCACTCCGCGACAGTCGGGTGCGCCCTGTGACGGTGGTCCAGATTCACTATGCGGCACCCCTTTGCCGCCCGGCCGCCCGGCTGGATGGGGGCGGAGGCCGCTGCCGGGCGTCAGTTCGGCCCTCAGCCGCGGCGCGAGCCGCCGCGCTGCGGGAGTAGCGTGGATAGCGCATGAAGTTGGGATTGCTGCTCGGCTTCTGGGGCGAGGACGGCCCGCCGCCCCGGCTGCTGGAGACGGTGCGGGAGGCGGAGGCCCTCGGCTACGAGTCGGTGTGGACCTCCGAGGCATCGGGCTCCGATGCGCTGACGCCGCTCGCCTGGGTCGGTGCCCACACCGCGACGATGCGGCTCGGCACCTCGATCATGCACATGGCCGCCCGGGCCCCGGCCGCGACGGCGATGGCGGCCCTCAGCCTCGACCACCTCTCCGGCGGCCGCTTTGTCCTCGGGCTCGGCGTGTCCGGCCCGGAGCTCGTGGAGGGCTGGTACGGGCAGCCCTTCGACCCGCCCCTGGGACGGACCCGCGACTACGTGGAGATCGTCCGCCGCGTGCTCCGCCACCGAGATCCGGTCGAATACCAGGGTCGCCACCTGTCGCTTCCCCTGCCGGGCGGCTCGGGGCTGGGCCGTCCCTTTCGCTCGATGGTGAGGCCGCTCCGCCCCGACCTCCCCATCCTGCTGGCGGCCGAGGGCCCGAGCAACGTCGCCCTCGCTCGGGAGATCGCGGACGGCTGGATCGCCACCTACTACTCCCCGCACCGAGACGCGCACTACCGCGCGGCCCTGGCGGAGGGGGCGGCCCGGCCGGGCGCTCGGGCCGCGGAGGCGGACTTCGAGATCGTGGCCACCGTTCCGCTCATCGTCGATGACGACCTTGAGGCGGCCGCCGGCCGGCTCCGCGGTCTCTTTGCCCGCTTCATCGGAGGGATGGGTCCGCGCGGACGCAACTTCCACTACAACGCCTTTGTCCGCATGGGCTACGAGGAGGTCGCCACCCGGGTGCGCGACCTCTGGTTGGAGGGCCGCGCGGAGGAGGCGGCGGCGGCTGTGCCGACCGCGATGATCGAGCAGGTCGCCCTCATCGGGCCGGCGGCCAAGATCCGGGACGAGCTCGTCGAATGGAGGCGATCACTGCTGACCACCCTGCTCGTCCACGTCACTCCGGAACCTGGCATGCTCGGACTGGTCGCGGAGCTGGTGCTCGGAGGCTGACCCGCCAGAGATTTCACCTGTCCGGGGGATTGGCGGGCGCTGGTCGCTCGCGTAACCTTTTACCCGAGCACCGCGATCTCTATTCACAGCGGTCGGCGGGGCCACTCGTCGCCGCTCTCCGCCGATCGACCAGGGAAGCCATGAAGCGCCTACACATCGTCGGGATGGGTGCCATCGCCGCTGCGATCGCCGCCTTCTTCTTCCACCCCCACAAGGGAGCCGACCGCCGCGAGTCGGTCCGGCGTGGCGGGGAGAGGCTGGCCCGTCGCGGTGCCTCCGCCACCTCGTTGATCGGCACCCGCCGGCGCCGGCCAGCCGGTGGATTGGCTGACGTGGGACAGCGGATCGAGGCCGCCCTGCTGGAGGAGCTTGGCGCCGACGGCTTCTCGCTGCGAGTCATCGTCGGCGACGACGACGCCCTCACGGTTCGGGGCGAGGTGGACTCTCTCGACCTGATCAGCCGGGCCAGCGACATCATTGAGAGGGCGCGTGGCGGGGCGGACGTGGTCAACCTGATCCGGCTCCGGGCACCTTCCGGCGGGGGGGCGCTCGCCACCTGAGGCCGCCCCGGCAACCCCGGGAACGGAGTCCCATGCTGGCGCGTTGCATGGACGTGCACTGGCGCAGGATCGCGGCCGCAGTCATCGGCTGTGCCCTCGTGCTCGCCACCCTGCCCGCCGTGCTGGCCGGATCATCTCCGGTTTCGAGTGT
>JBEKGP010000010.1:0-45260 GCA_050012735.1 Candidatus Dormibacteria bacterium | reverse complement strand
TCCGGATCCAGCAGGCGCCGGGCCTCGTCCTCCTGCATGAGCGGCTCTACCAGCATGTCCAGCTCGCCCTCCATGATCCGGGGTAGCTGGAAGAGGGTGAGGTTGATGCGGTGGTCGGTCACCCGCGACTCGGGGAAGTTATAGGTCCGGATCTTCTCGCTGCGATCGCCGCTGCCCACCATCGAGCGGCGGGTGCCCCGCAGTTCGGCATCGCGCTCCGCCTGAGCGATGTCGTAGAGGCGGGCGCGCAGTTCCCGAAGCGCCTTGGCCCGGTTCTTGATCTGCGACTTCTCGTCCTGACAGGTGACCACCAACCCGCTCGGAAGGTGGGTGATCCGGACCGCCGAGTACGTGGTGTTGACGCTCTGGCCCCCGTGGCCGGTGCTCATGTAGACGTCGACCTTGAGGTCGTTCTCGTCGATGTTGACCTCAACGTCGTCAACTTCGGGGAGCACAACCACGCTCGCCGCCGAGGTGTGGATCCGGCCCTTGGCCTCGGTCTCGGGCACCCGCTGGACCCGGTGCACGCCGGATTCGAACTTGAGCCGAGAGTAGGCGCCGTGACCGTGCACCTCGACCACCACCGACTTGAAGCCGCGCACCCCGGACGGGCTCTCGCTGATCAGCTCCACCGACCATCGACGCCGCTCGGCGTAGCGGCTGTACATCCGGAGCAGGTCGGCGGCGAAGAGCCCCGCCTCGTCGCCGCCGGTCCCGGCCCGGATCTCGACGATGACGTCGCGGTCGTCGTTGGGGTCGCGGGGGACCAGCAGCCGGACGAGGACGGCCTCGGCGGCCTCGGCGGCCTGGCGCTGGGTGCGCTCCTCGTCCTGGAAGAGGGCAACCATCTCGGGGTCGTGCTCCCCGTGCAGCGCCTCCGCGGTGGCGCTAAGAGCGGTGACCGCAGCCCGCCACCGCTCAGAGGTCGCGACCACCTCGCTCATCCGAGCCCGCTCCTGGGAGAGCCGCTGGACCCGCGGCTGGTCAGCGTAGATCTCGGGATCGGAGAGCTCGGCCTCCAGCTCCCGGTAGTGCTCGGTGATGGCGGCGACCCGCTCCTCGAGGCTTTCCATGGCTCAGGGGATTGTGGGCCAGGCGACCCTCGGGCGGGTGGTCACCCCACCCCGCTCACGGGACGGTGGCGTAGTTCTCGCCCACCCCACCCGGGTCGCCGGCGCGCGCGGCGGCCAGGGCGGCGATCGCCACCTCGATCTGGGAGTCGTCGGGCTCCCGGGTGGAGAGCCGCTGGGCGGCGAGGACGGGGACCAGGGCGATGCGCCCGAAGCGGGTGTCGCGAATGCGGGCCAGTCCCCGGATCGCCTCGTAGGAGACGCCGGCGACCAGGGGGATGAGAGCGATCTGGCAGGCGATCCGCACCGGCCAGAAGAGCCAGCCCAGGGGGATGAAGACGATCACGCTGACGAATGCCACCACCACCAGGAAGCCGGTGCCGCAGCGGGGGTGGAGCCGGCTGGCGAGGCGCACGTTCTCGACCTCCACGGGCGCGCCCGACTCCAGGCAGTTGATCGCCTTGTGCTCGGCTCCGTGGTATTCGAAGACGCGCCGCACGTTCTTGCCCAGGCCGATCAGGAAGAGGTACCCGAGCAGGATCACGGCGCGGGCCACCCCCTCGATGAGGACCGAGCCCACCGACTGGGGAGCGCCATGGTGGATCAGCGACGAGGCGAGCAGGGGCAGGCCGATGAAGAGGCCGAGCCCGAAGGCGACGGCGATGCCGATGGTGGTTCGCATGGCACCCGGGCTGATCTCCGCGTCCTCACCGAGCTGGACGTTGGCGGACCACTGGAGCGCCCGCATGCCGAGGGCGAGCATCTCCCAGAGGGCGGCCGCACCACGGAAGAAGGGGAGCGACCAGGGTCGCCCGGTGTAGACCCGGGAGCGCAGCCGCTCCGAGAGGATGGTGATGCTGCCGTCGGGACGGCGCGCGGCCACCGCGTACTGGCGCCGGCCGCGCATCAGGACGCCCTCGATGACCGCCTGCCCACCGTAGAAGAAGGTGGCGGGCGGCGCCGCGGCGGCGTTGAGGGCCGCGGTGCGGAGGATGTCGCCTATGGAGGGGCCGCGCTCTCTCACAGCACCCATCGTACTCGCCGATCGGAGCGGCCATTCCAATCGGAGGCGGAGCCGCCGGAGGAACGCCCGGGGAGATCGATCATCCGGGTGGGCTCGGATGAGGAAAAGTGCTGCACGCGTCGAACGGCTCAGGCTGTGTACCCCGGCACCCGTACACCCCTTAAGGACACTCCTGTCCTTAAGGCCCCGACAGAGGGTGGCCAGCCCACCGGCAGGTCGGTTCGACGCGAAACACGGGCCAGACGGCGTCAACCTCGGGGCAGCCGGTGGGTCGGACGGAGGCCCCGCGAGTAGCGTATGGGAAGTTTCAGGGTCGCGAAGCGGTCACGACTGAGGGGATCCGACCAATGGAGACCGTGCGACGTGAGGGGCGACGAACCCGGCCGCGACCGACCTCAGGGGTTGATCGCCGATCCTGGCCTGGGCGAGGCCGACCTCGCCGGGAGGCGCTCTAGCGGGTGGCGGTGCGAGCGGCGGCCCGGCGCCGGAAGCGCTCCACCTGGCCGCCGGTGTCCACGATCCGCTGGGTCCCGGTGTAGAACGGGTGGCAGAGCGAGCAGACCTCGGTCTTGAGCTCCGGGAGGGTCGAACCCGTCAGGAACGTGTTGCCACACACGCAGGTCACGACGGCGTCGGTGTGGAACTGGGGGTGCAGGGCAGCTTTCATGGACAGGCTCGTACTGAGGGGAACGGAACGCACCGAGGATACCACGGGACCCGTGAAGCGAAGCGGGCACGGGGTGGTGCTTGGCTCCGGCCCGATCAGCCGGGATGGGCCACCGGTCGGGTGAAGTTGCCGTGGGCCACCGCGGGGAGCCGCTGCCGGGCCGTCTCCAGGGCAGCCCCCATCCCGATTCCCGGCTCCATCTCCGGCAGTTCCTCAAGCAGCCAGTCGTGGTCCACGTTGAGGCTCCGCCACTGGATCTGGTCGACCCCCATCTCGGTGCAGGCGGCGATGGTCGCCTCCAGTTCCCGCGGGGTGTCGGTGATTCCGGGGAAGGCGAGCAGATTGAGACAGACCTGGCCTCCGGCACGTTTCACGATCCGGCCGCATTCCAGCACCTCGGCGAGCCCGTAGCCAACGGGACGGTAATAGGCCCGGAAGATCGGATCGGTGAAGGAGATGGCGCTGATCCGGACGCTGTCGCAGCCGGCCGCGACCATCCGCTCGAGCACCCGGGGCCGGCTCCCATTGGTGTTGACGTGGATGGTGGCGGTGGGATGGCGCTGGCGGATGGCGGCGGTGGCCTCCACCAGGGCTCGACCCCGGGTCAGCGCCTCCCCCTCGCACCCCTGGCCAAAGGAGACGATCGCCGCCTCTACTCCGGTCAGGAAGTGGTCGGCGAGCCCGGCGAGCTCCGCCGGCGTCGGGGCGAAACCCATCCGCTCCTGCGGCGAGGGCACGGCACCGTCGCTCTGCAGGGAGATGCAGCCAAGGCAGTCGGCGTTGCAGGCGGGTGACGCCGGCAGGGCGGCCTCGTAGCGGCGGAGGAAGGTGTTCTGGGCCGTGTAACACCGGTACTCGAGCGCACAGCGGGCCAGGTGGTCAACCAGGCGGTTGCCGGGAAGGGCACTTCGGGCCGCGTCCACCGCCTCGGGTAGACCCTCCGTGGTGTGGCGACTCGGCTGCCACCACTCGAAGGCATCGGTCGAGATGGCGGCGACCACCAGCTCGCCGTCCCGCTCCGCCACCGCGGTGTAGCCGAAGAGGGGCAGGCGGCGGCTGCCCAAGACGGGCTGGGACGCCGGCAGCAGGGTCCTCAGGTGCCCGACGGGGAGGATCGCGGCAATCGGCACCCACCGGTCATCCAGCGCAACGAACCTCCCGTGGCGTTCCACGCCCTGGGCGCGCCGTCCCGGGAGGTGGGCGATGGTGGCGCCCTCCGGCAATGGGATGACGTCGGAATCCTCCAGGGGAACCAGGGAGTGGCCCGATCTGGCGGCAGGCCGGAGCCCCTCGCGCACGTCGAGAGAGCCGTCGGGATGGGCAACACAGAGGCGCACGGATCCATTGTGTCCGGGTTCGCCCCGGCGCAGCATCGGGGACAGGGCCGCCGCAGCGCGGAGGGGGGCAGTCGGGAGGCCGCCGGCGCGGGGAAGCCGGGGGATCCCCGGGTGCCGCCCGAACGTAAGCAGAGCGGTGAGCGACAACGTCCTGTCAGGGGAAGGCCACAACGCCCTGTTGACCGAACGCGGCACAGCCCCCCAGCGCTTCGCGTACCGTAACGCTGGCCCCGCCCACAACGTATACACATGGGGCGGGCGAGCCGCCCGCCGGACGTGGCCGGATCACGAGGGATGGGGACACAGTCGGTCAATGCGAATCCGCCGCCCGCCAGCCGAGCCCACGCGCCCAGGCCACAGGAAGGCTTCGAAGGCGATCGCCACCGGCACGGCTGCGGATTTCGCGGATGACGTCATCGCGGCCCCCGCCCGGGGCGGCGCCGTGGAGATCGCCCCGGTCCTGCCGCCGGAGGTTGCTGCGGCCGCCGCGCATGCCACCGCTTCGGCGCCCGACGCCGTGGAGGCCGGTTCGCCACCCGATCCCGAGGGCCGGCGCGGCCGCCATCGCAGACGCCTCCTGGTGGCGCCCATCCGCTTCGCCGGCCGCCACCTGTGGATCACGGTCGCCGCCGGCTCGGCCGCCCTCTGCGCCGTCCTTGGATGGCTCCTGGGCAGCAGCCTGGCGCAGTACTTCGAAGCCCAGGGGATGGACAACGAGCGCGCCTACCTGCTCACCGCCATGGTCCTGGTGATCCTGGCAACCGCGGTGGTCGGGGCCGCCTCGCGCCGCCCGGCGCCGACCAGGGTCGGTGGCCTGGTCGGGTTCACGGGCATCCAGGTTGTGCCCTTCCTGGTGCGAGCCGCCAGCCAACCGGCCATCGCGGGGCTCAAGTACCAGCAGAACATCCTCGGCTGGATCCTCCAGCCCCTTGGCATGCTCCTCCTGGCGGCGATCAGCGTGGTCGTGGGCACCGCGCTCGGGGTGGGCCTGGCCCGGGACGCCCGCCATCTCCCCTCCGTCTTTCGCCGACGCCGGTTCTGGCCGGCGATCCCGGTGGCGATCGCGCTCGTCGTCGTGGCATCTGGGGCGGCAGTGACTGCACTCCAGGATGGCCCGCTCAGCGCCCTCCGCAACTATTCCGAACCGACGGCCGTCCTGCCGAGCACCTCGACCCCGACGGTCTCGGTCGGGCCCTCGGTCGTGGTGCCGGACCCCACGCCCGACATCTCACTCCTCCGCCAGATCCCCGGGGAGGTCTCGTACCTCACCGTCGCCAACCGCCAGGTCGACGTGTACGTTCCCGGCGTCTACAACGCAGACCCCGGGCTGAGCCTCCCGGTCGTCTATCTCCTGCACGGCACCCCAGGGCAGCAGGCGGATTGGCTCAACGGCGCTCAACTGGCCGCCGTCCTCGATCAGATGATCGGGAAGGGCACCATGCCTCCGACGATCGTGGTGCTTCCCAACGGGAACACCCCCCAGAGCACCGACACCGAGTGGGGGGACAGCTCGTCCGGAGACATAGAAGCCTGGATCGTCAACCAGGTGGTCCCGAGCATCGACCTCCAGTACCGCACCCTCGGAGCCGCCTACCGCGGCATCGCCGGGCTGAGCAGCGGCGGCTACGGAGCCGTGAACATCGCCTTCCAGAATCCGACGGTGTTCAGCTGGGCGGCCAGCTACTCCGGGTACTTCGTCGGCCATGAGGCGACCTTCGGGTCGGCGTGGAGGGCCAACAGCCCGCTCTACACCGCCTCGGGAGTTCCGATCGCGGAGCGCATGCCCCTGTACCTGGGCGCGGGGAGCACGGACTACGTCTTCAAGCCTGACACGGCGCAGTTCGCCGCCACCCTGACCGCTCTGGGCTGGCCGGACGTCGACCTCCAGACGGTGCCGGGTGGGCACGGCTGGGTGGCCTGGACGCCCGAGATGGTCCAGAGCTTCACCATGCTCGGACAGCTGTGGGGTCCTGAACCGTGGTTGACTCCGGTCAGCTCGCCGCAGACGCCAGCGGTGGCGGCGGCCGGCAGCGCGAGCGCACGGGGGGCCCTATGATGCCCGCCGTGAGGTTTGTGGCCGCGCTCACCCAGCATGCCGTCGCGGGCCAGGGACAGTTCCTGCTCGGACATGTGCTGGGGCCGGTCGTCATCGCCCTGGGACTGCTGGCCGCCTTCGCGGGGAGCGTCCGGCACGCGCGGCTGGTGGTCACAGCCGCGACCCTCGCCGTCCTGGCCGGCGTATTCAGCCTCGTGGTACCGAGGAGCCCGCTCGCCGACTGGCTGGGCCTGGTCGCTCTCGCCGCAGCGATCGGATTCGAGGTGGGGTTCGCACTCGCCACCCGCGGTGCGGTGGGCGAGACCAGGATCCCCGGTGAGACGGAGCGGCTCCGCCTCCTCCACGGCCGGACCCACGTCTCCTGCTTTGCGGGGGACCGAGCCAAGGCCATCCTCCACACCGGTGGGGGGGTCGTCGGATTCCAGGAGCGCTGGGGAGCCGCCGTGGCGGTGGGCGATCCCCTGGTCGCCCCGGGCCTCCGCCGGATCGCTGTGGCCGGGTTTCTCGACATGTGCGCCGGGAGGCACTGGGTACCCTGCTTCTTCCAGACGGACGCCGCTCTCCGGGACGGGTACCGCACCGCGGGCTTCCGCCTCATCAAGTTCGGCGAGGAGGCGGTCGTGGAAGTCGACCGATTCGACCTGGCCGCGGCGGCACGGGCGGATGCCCGGCACGAGGTCGCCCGGGCGCGGCGCGCGGGCCTGGAGGTCGTCACCGTCTGGGATCCACAGCCGCCGGGAGGCCTGTGGACCGAGTTGGAGCAGGTGTCCCGCGACTGGCTCCAGGTGCGGGGCGGCCGGGAGATGGGATTCTCCCTGGGACGCCTGCGCGACGTCGACGGCACCACGCGCTACACCGTTGCCCGCGATCGGAACGGGCGGGTGCACGCCTTCTGCTCATGGATCGAGATGGGCGACGACGGGATGGCCCTCGACCTCATCCGGCGCCGTCCCAACGCCGCGGCCGGCGCCGTGGACCTCTGCATCGTCACCGCGATCGAGCGGAGCCGGGTCGACGGCAGGGCCCGGGTGTCGCTGGGGGCGGTGCCCTTCCGCGAAACTCTCGGCGACGCTCCGGACGGCCGGCTGGCGCGTCAGACCCGGGCGTACCTCTACGAGCACGGCTTCTGGGGCTACAGCTACCGGGGGCTCTCCCACTTCAAGGCGAAGTTCGCCACCAGCTGGGAGAGCCGGGACGTCGCGGTGCCACGAGGCCTGAGCGGTCTTCTCGCCCTGGCCGCGCTCATCCGGCTGCACAGCGGCGCAGCACCCTCCGCGCTCGGGGTCTCTCCCGTCCCGGTCGGTTTGGAGGCGGCGCCCCTGCCCTGAGCGGCCGGGGGCCACAGCAGGGCGGGGGCGGGCGGCACCCTCCCCCATGAGGCCGATCTGCCTCCGAGGACAGGATCAGGCCGGCGGTGGGAACGCTGAGGTCGGAGGCGCGAGCCTCAGGCGTCCGGCCCCTCGCTGCGCACCTTCTCGACGTGGACCAGCGCCTCGCGGAGGCTGTCGATCCACTCGCTCTGGTGGCGAGCCACCAGGCGGACGCACCAGGCCAGAGCCTCGCTCCGGCTCCGGGCGACGCCCGCGTCGATCAGGGTGTCGAGGACACGGCGATCGGCGAGCCGCAGCCGGGTCATCACGGGGACACCGAGGGTCGTGAAGTGCTGAGTCACGTCACCGCACCGGGCGCCCCAGGAGATGGTGCGACCGAAGAGGCGCTCGGCATCCCGGGCGACCGCGATCCGCGCCTGCTTGGTGTCGGCGCGGAAGCGCTCGATGCGCGCGGAGCGCGCCGTGGATCGGGCGGAGTCCCCGGTCTCCGCAGCCAGCTCGACATCGGGGATCTCACCGACGACGAGGATCTCGTCACGATCCCCGGTGATGGTCGGGGCGCCGGTGAAGAGCCCTTCGGGAAGCCGGCCGGCGAACCAGCCCTGCAGTTCCTCGTCGGAGAGGGCGGGAGCGGGTGTGGGTTCGGCCTGGTGGTGGGGGTGTTGGTGTTCGAATCTCATGAATTACATGATTACAGAGCAATCAATGTAAGTCAACGGCCGAAGGGCCGTGCCCCCGACCGTGAGGCATCGCCCGGGGATCAGCGACGGAGGATCAGTTGCCCCGCCCTTTGTCGCGGTTCTTCTGGGATTGGTCCATGAGGTCCTGGAAGGTCTGCTGGCCGGCACCGGGAAGCGGCTGCCCGGTGCCCCAGCCGGGCTGCATCCCGCCCATCGCACCCCGCTGGGCCGCACTCTGGTTGGCCCTCGCGAGCATCTGGCTGAGCCAGGCCTGCGCCTCCTCCCGGGTCCTGAACTTCCCGGACCTGACCAGCCCGTCGAGAACCTGCGGATTCTGGGTGGCGGCGGTGAGCTGGGCGAGGCCGTCCGCGCCGGGTAAGCCCCCGGGCATGCCGCCACCGAAGCCGCCCGCGAAGCCCCCGGGCATGCCGCCGAAGGCGTCGGAAACGCCCCCGGGCATGCCGCCACTGAAGCCGGGAGGGAAGCCCCCGGGCACGCCGCCACCGAAGGCGGGGGGGAAGCCAGGAGGCATCGCGTCCGCGGCCGCCTGCGGGAACCCCGAGGGCATGGCGTCTGCCGCCGCCGGGGGGAAGCCCGGGGGCATGGCGGCCGGGGCGAACCCAGGGGGGAAGCCCGGGGGCATGGCGTCCGCCGCCGCCGGGGGAAAGCCTGGAGGCATGGCATCCGCCGCGGGGACGAAGCCCGGAGCCATGGCATCCGCCGCAGCCGGGGGAACGCTCGGGGGATCGTCGACCGGGGCGTTGGGGGAGTAGCCGAAGATGGACGCGCCGCCCGAGGGCGGCGAGTAGCTGGGCGGTGGAACGGAAACAGGCTCGGACTCGGGGGACTGGCGGCGACCGAATTTCATGGGAACCATGCTCGCAGGCCGGGATCGGCCGAGTCAAACCCCAGGGCTCAGCCGGCGGTGCCTCGGGCGGCGTCCTCCAGGGCTGCCCGGAGCAGCGGCCCGGCGATCGGGTGCGCTGCCAACGGCGTCCCCTTCCCTAGGACGTCGCGCTGGGTCTTGCGGATGTAGCGGCGCGTGAACTCCGGATCGCCGTGAGCCACCACATCCCGGATGTTGGAGAGGCGGTCCGCGGCCTTGAGCAGAGTGGCGTCCGGATCCTTCCAGATCTCGCGGTAGTGGGCCCGCCGCATCGCGCCGGACATCGCGGGTGCCGGGTCGGTGAGCAGGGCGACCAGCTGACGGGTGCGCTCCGGAAAGTCGACCAGTCCGTCGACGGTGAGCTCCGAGTCCTCGACCGCATCGTGCAGGAGCCCGGCCGCGAGGATCGCCGGATCGGTGACCCCCAACTGCTCGCGCAGGAGGAGCGCCACCTCCACCAGGTGGTCGATGTACGGGGTCCCCTGGCGCCGGGGCTGCCCTGCGTGGGCACGCTCGGCCATGGCGTGAGCACGGGTGAGCAGGGCCACATCCGGCTCCGGCACGCGAGCCAGCAGGTCGCCCAGATCGGCGGTCGGACGGGCGGCGGCGGGCATGCGCCGACGATACATGGGAGCGCCGGATGGAACGGGTGGGCGAAGCCAGGACGGCTCACCTGCTCCGGGCTGGCAGGGCTCTCGCGCACCCTGGCGAGATCAGGCCATCATTGCCGGAGCGTCACACAAGGAGAGCCGATGAGCACGGGAGCGCTTTTCATCGCCGTGTTCCTCGCCTGCACCGTGGAGGCGGTCGAGGCGACCACGATCGTCCTGGCGGCCGGTCTCGCCCGCGGCTGGAGGTCGGCGGCCTACGGCGCGGTGGCGGCGGTCGCCGTCCTCACCGTGGTGGTGGCCGCGCTCGGGCCCGCACTCACCGCGATCCCGACGGATGCCCTGCGCCTCGTCATCGGTACGTTCCTGCTCGTGTTCGGCGTGCAGTGGCTGCGCAAAGCGGTGCTGCGCGCGGGCGGAGTGACCGCCCTGCACGACGAGGCGGCGATCTTCCAGAGGAGGCTGGCGACAGCGGAGCGGGCCGCCTCCCAACGAAGGGGCACGGTCCCGGACTGGTACGGGTTCACGCTCGCCTTCCAGGGCGTGCTCCTCGAGGGGACGGAGGTGTCATTCATCGTGCTCACTTTCGGGAGCAACCAGCACGCCATTCCCCTGGCCTCGGCCGCCGCGGGGGCCGCGATCCTGCTGGTGGGCGCGGCCGGCTTCGCGGTGCGGGCGCCGCTCGCCCGGGTCCCCGAGAACGCCCTGAAGTTCCTGGTCGGGGTCATGCTGACCGGGTTCGGTGCCTTCTGGGCGGCGGAGGGGGCCGGAGCGCGCTGGCCGGGCTCGGATGCGGCGCTGCTCGTCCTGCTGCCTGGTGTCGCGCTCCTCGGCCTGCTGCTCGCCGCCGGGCTGCGCCGGCAGGGAGCCGCCCGGGATCGCCGGACCGCGGCCGCGTCGCCCACCCAGCGGGCGAGCTGATGGGCGGGAAAGTGCGCGCTCTGGCAGCGTTCGTGTACGACCTCGTCATCGGCGACGACTGGAGGGTGGCCCTGGGGCTGGCCGTGGCGGTGGCCGTGACCGCGGCGATCAGCCGGACCGCGTTCCCGAGCTGGTGGCTGCTGCCCACAGCGATCCTCGCCCTGCTCCCGTGGAGCGTCTGGCGGACGGCGCGGCGCCGCGCCTGAGCCTCCCGACAGAGGTGAGGCGGCGCCGAGGGCGCCCAGATCCAGGAGCGGCGGCCCCACGGGGCGGCGTCTTCGCAGCAGGGAGCTGACGCAGATCTGGGCGTCGAAGCTGGGCCCCCGGGCCGAGCGGGGGCCGCCGCTCAGACCAGGCGGTGGGCGTCCCTTGGGTCGAGGGCCACGTGGTGCTTGGTCCGGATGTCGCGCACCGTGCCGCTCTGCGCCCGCATCACGAGGCTGTGGGTCTCCGCCCACCAGTTGTGGTACTGGACCCCGCGCACCAGGCCGCCACCGGTCACCCCGGTGACCGCGACCGCGACATCCTTGCCCGGGACCAGGTCGGCGATGCCGAGCTTCGCCTCGGGATCGAAGCCGGCGGCGCGGAGCGCCGACGACTCCTCCTGATTGCGCATCCAGGGCCGGCACTGCATCTCGCCACCGAGGCAGCGCAGGGCGCAGGCGGCGAGCACCGCCTCGGCGGTGCCCCCGGAGCCGATGAAGACGTCGATGCCGCTGCCCGGCCAGGCTGTCATCAGGGCCGCGGCGATGTCGCCGTCGCTGATCAGCACGAGCCGGCTGCCCAGCAGGCGCACCCGCTCGATGAGGCTCTGGTGGCGGGGGCGATCGAGCAGCATGACGGTCAGGTCGGGGACCTGAACGTCCATGGCGAAGGCGATGCGGCGCAGGTTGTTCTCGGGGGTGTCGGCGATGTCGATGGCACCCCGCGCCCGGGGGCCCACTGCCAGCTTGTGCATGTAGGCGCAGGGGGGCGGCTTGGCGATCCCGCCGGGCTCGGCGGCCGCGGCGATCGAGAGTGCCTGCGAGAGCCCCTTGGCGACCAGGCTCACGCCGTCGACGGAGTCGATGGCCAGATCCACCGGATCGCGCCCGACCCCGATGCGCCGCCCCGGGCTCAGGGGGTCGGCCACGCCGCCGGCATCGATGACGATGTGCCCGTCGAAGGGCATGCCAAGGAGGGCCTCCTCCATGGCGCGTTCGCCGACGTCGCGGGTGCTCGACTTGTCACCGCGGCCGAGCCAGCGGCCGACGGCCAGGGCGGCGGCTTCGGTGGCGCGCAGGAGCTCGAGGCCGCGGTGCCGTTCGCGGCTCAACCGTGCCGGCGAAACCGTGGCCGCCCGATGCTCTGCTGCGGTCAGGGCTCAGCGGCCTCCACGACCGGGTCGACGCACGGCGAGAGGACGCCCCGGACGGCGCCCACGACCTCGTCGGCGGCCGGCACCGAAGCGGTGGCGGCCCCGGCGGCCTCGGCGCGGTTCGCCTCGGTGTCGACGCCGGCCCGGCGGCAGACCGCGGCCATGAAGTCCCGGAAGAGCGGGTGGGGGCGGCCCGGCCGCGAGCGGAACTCGGGGTGAAACTGCGATCCGACGAAGAACGGATGGTCGCGCAGCTCGATGATCTCGACCAGGCGCCCATTCGGTGAGGTCCCGCTGTAGACGACGCCGAATTCGGCCAGGCGCTCTCGGTATTGATTGTTGAACTCGAAGCGATGGCGATGGCGCTCGTACACGACCGACTCGCCGTAGGCGGCCGCGGCGTGGGTGTCCGGCTGCAGCTTGCAGGGGTAGACGCCCAGGCGCATGGTCCCACCCTTGTTCTCGATGTCACGCTGCTCGGGGAGCAGGTCGATAACAGGGTTGGCGGTGAAGGCGTTGAACTCGGTGGAGTTGGCGTCCTCGGTGCCCAGGGCCTCGCGTGCGATGTCGATGGTCGCGCACTGCATGCCCAGGCAGAGGCCGAGATAGGGCACCTCGTGGTGACGCGCGAATCGGGATGCGAGCACCTTGCCCTCGATCCCCCGGTGGCCGAAACCGCCGGGCACCACCACGCCGTCGACACCCTCCAGCCTCTCCGGCGTCATCTCCTCGGCGTTGACCCACTCCAGGTGCAGGTCTGCGCCGCAGTGCACCGCAGCGTGGCGGAGCGCCTCGGCGACGCTCAGGTAGGCGTCGGGCATGGCCACGTACTTACCGACCAGGGCTACGCGCACCGCCGGCTTGGGGGCCTGGATGCGGGCCACCATCCGGCGCCAGTCGTCGAGATCGGGAGGCCCGGCCGAGATGCCCAGCAGCTCGACGATGTAGTCGCCCAGCCCGGCGGCCTCGAGCATCAGCGGCACCTCGTAGATGGAGCGTGCGTCGGGAACGTTGATGACGGCTCGCAGGGGAACGTCGCCGAAGAGCGCGATCTTCTCCTTCTGGCTCTCACCGATCAGACGGTCGCTGCGCGCGACGATGACGTCCGGCTGGATGCCGATAGAGCGGAGCTCGTTCACCGAATGCTGGGTCGGCTTGCTCTTGAACTCCTCGCTGGCCGCGATGTAGGGGACGAGGGTCAGGTGCACGTAGCAGACGTTGCTGCGGCCGATGTCGTTCTTGAACTGGCGGATCGCCTCCAGGAAGGGCAGCGACTCGATGTCGCCCACCGTCCCCCCGACCTCGACGATCACGACATCCGGTTCGGGAAGCTCGTTTTCAGCCACCCGGAGAACGCGCTGCTTGATCTCATTGGTGATGTGGGGAATGACCTGGACGGTGCCCCCGAGGTAATCGCCACGCCGTTCCTTGGCGATCACACTCGCGTAAATCCGACCGGTGGTGACGTTGCTCGCCTGGGAGAGCGCCACGTCGACGAAGCGCTCGTAATGGCCGAGGTCGAGGTCGGTCTCAGCCCCATCGTCGGTGACGAAGACCTCGCCGTGCTGATACGGCGACATGGTGCCGGGATCGACGTTCAAGTACGGGTCGAGCTTCTGCATCCCGACATGAAGCCCCCGAGCCTTGAGGATCGTGCCAATGGAGGCGGCGGTGATGCCCTTGCCCAGGGAGGAGACGACACCGCCGGTCACGAACACGAACTTGGCCATCGTGAAGGACCTCCCGGTGCCGTGGTTTTTCCGATGTTACCAGTTACTGATTGGGCGGGACACGCTGTTGACGACTGGAAGGCGCCACTCGGCATCCGGATCGGCCGGGCCGCGCGCCACCCGCGGCCTACTCAGCCGGCGCCCCGCGGTTCGAGGATCACCACCCGGGTCTCCTCTGCCGTCCCCATCGCCCCGGTGAGGCTAAGCTTGGGCTGGGTGGGCAGGGCCTCCTCGGTGAGCCCCATCTCCTTGGCGAACCGGTCAACGGGATCGTAGTCGCCACTGCCCTCCACCCCACTGCTGCGGTAGCGGACGGGCACAACGATCGACGGGGCGATGGCATTCACGACCTTGGTGGCCGCCACGGCGCCGAGCGCATCCACGCCACCGACGGGAACGGCGAGCACGTCCACCCGGCCCAGCTCGTCCACCTCGTCCTCGGTGAGCTGGCGATCGAGCTTGCCCATGGCGGCGACACAGACCTCGTCGACCTCGATGCGCATGATGGTCGCCGCACCGGAGGCCAGCCCGTGGATGGTCACGCCACGAACCTCGAACTCTCCGGGGCCGGCTACCTCCTGCGGCTGGCCTTCACGCAAGCGCAGCCTCTCGGGGACGGTTTCGCCCTCGGTGCGCACGATGATGTCGGGGTACGAACGGCCGAGGCCGGGCAGGGTGGTCGCGGGTGGGTCGACGAGCACCACGACGTCGCGTCCGCGCAGACGGAGGCAGGAAAGTCCGAGATAGGTGATCTCCACGGTTCGACCGATCTTAGCCGGGAAGGGGGTCAGCACGGCCCGGCCGGCCGGGGGAGGCGGGGCCGGGAGTGGCCGGCCTGACGCGACCGAGCTGGGGACGGTCCGGGCGCGTCAGCTCGCCGCCCCCACCTGGACAGCGATGGTCTCCGTGGTCGTGCCCCTGACCACCGTGACCTCGGCGGTGTCGCCGGGGCTCAGGCCGAGGGTGGCGGTATCGAAGGGATTGCTGGCATCGATCGCGATCCCGTTGACGGAGGTGACGATGTCGCCCACCTGCAGCCCGGCACTCGCGGCCGGACCGCCAGGATCGACGGAGTTGATCAGGGCGCCCGGGGTGGTGCCGGCGGCGGCGGCGCGGGCTGGGTCGAGGTAGCTGGAGACGACCCCGAAGGTGGCCGGGGCCTGCGCCGCTCCTCCGGAGACGCTCGCGATCAGGGCCGCGGCAGCCTTCAGGGAGAGGGCGGTGACACCGGGTGGGGACGGGGCCTGGGTGATGGTGTCGACGATGCCGATCAGGTCGCCGGCGGCGTTGAGCACCGGGGCCCCGTCAGCGCCGGGCAGGGCCGTGGCGTCGATGTCGATCGCCCCCTGCAGGGACTGATCGGTGGCGGTGTCGCTGGCCACCGTCACCCCCACCGCGCTGACGTCGCCCACTTCCACATTCAGCCCCCCGGAGGCCGGGCGGCTGAGGGCGATGGCCTGGTCGCCGACCGCCGGCCCGGTGGCGGCGAGCGGGATCTGGTCGAGATTGGTGACACCGGCGACGCGCAGCACCACCAGGCCGGAAGCGGCGTCCACGCCCGCGATCACGGCGTCGTAGCCCTGGCCGTCGGCGAGCCCCACCCGGAGCTGGCTGGCGCCCTGGACGGCGTGAGCGCTGGTGAGGATCAATCCATCCGAGCTGACCACGACGCCATCGACGAGGCTGGCACTCCCGTCGGCCAGCTCCGCGGCGGTGACCGGCTGCGTGGCAATCGTGACCACCGACGCCGCGTTCGCCTGGGCCAGCTGACCGACGGTCTGGGTCTGGGTGCTCGCCGACCCGCTGATCTGCTCGTAAACGTTGCGCTGGACCGGGCCGTAGTGCTGGTAGATCGACCAGGCGGCCGCGCCCCCACACAGTGCCCCCACCAGGGCACCGAGAACCACGGCCGCTAGCACCCGCACGCGGGGGCCGAGACGGATCAACGGCTGGGCCGGCGGGGGGTCGGGGTCCACCTCAAGAGCCGCCCCGGCCGCGGGTGTGGTGGAGCCCGGCATCTCGGTCACCTGACCGTCCCCGGCTCGGCCCGTCGCTCCAGGTATCGGACGATCCCGGCAGCGTTGCTGCGCACCCCGTTGAGAACCTCGAGCCGGTCACGGACATCCTGCGAGAGGTCTCCCGGCGGGGTGGCGTAGGCGCCGGCCAGGGCGGCGGCCACCTCCTCCACCCCGGATCCCGGCGCGTCGCGGATGACCCGTCCGGCCGTCCCCACCCAGCGCCGGAGCGCCTCCTCCGCGTCGAGCAGGGTCGACTCGGGATCTACCACCGGGCCGTAATGGGTCAGCACGAGACGCGAGGGATGGAGGTCCCGGAAGCGGTGGAGGCTCGCCACCGACTGTTCCAGATCGAAGTCCGGCGGCGGGGTGGCGGGACGGAGGATGCCGGTGTCGGGGAGCTGGACCCCGACCGCGTCACCGACCAGCAGAGTGCCCGACTCTTCGTGGAGAACCGCCTGGTGATGCTTGGCATGGCCGGGTGATTCTATGAGGCGGAGCCGGCGGCCACCACCGAGATCGAGGGTCAGGCCGTCGGTGGCGGCCAGCACTCGGTCCGCAGGAACGGGGAGCATCCGACCATAGAGATCGTCCAGCAGGGGGCCGTAGACCCGAGCCGCCGAGTCGATGAGCCGGGAAGGATCGGCCAGGTGGCGGGCTCCCTTCTCATGAACGACGACGGTCGCGTCAGGGAACGCCCGCGCCACGTCGCCAACCCCGCCGGCATGGTCGAGGTGCACGTGGGTGACCACCACCCAGCGGAGGTCGTGGGGGCCGACGCCCGCGGCGGTGAGCGCCTCGACGACGGTCTCGGCCGAGGTCTGAGAACCCGTCTCCACGAGGGCCGGTCCGGTCCCGTCCACCAGAAAGCCGGCGGTGAGCCGCTCCATCCCTCCCAGCAGGGTGTCGAGCTGGCGCACGCCCGGAGCGATCTCTTCCATCGACCCCGCAGGGTACGCCACCGGAGGGCGGCCATTCGCCGCCCTTCTCAACTGCCGCACGCCTGGCACGCCCGGACCCCTCCTCGAGGCGCGCCCTTGATGCCGGGGCCCTGCCGCGAACCTCCCCGTCCGGCGGCGCCCGGCAGGGTGCCGAAGAGCCCCGCTAGGGTGACGCCGTCTGCGACGTGGCGGCCGGGGTGGCCGACGCCGTCGGGAGGCTCACCCCGCCGGACGCGAGCAGCGTCTCGAGCTGGTTGATGTCGGAGTTGATCGCGGCCTGCGCCTGACCGGCCGCGCTCAGGTTGCCGCTCGCGTAGTCGGCCTTGAGGCTGGCCTCCTGGGTGACCAGGTCGCTGATGATGGCCAGCTCCGGGGCGGTGTAGCCGCCCGCGGGCGCAGAGGCGGATGGGCTCGCCGTCGGCGAGGCTCCCGGCGAGGCCACGGGGGTCGCCTCGGGTGAGGCGGGCGCGGTCGAGCCGGGCGGAGCCAGGCCGGAGGGCAGGGTGGTGACGTTGTAGAGGGTGGCGAGCGCGGCAGACAGACTCGTCCCTTCGGCGACGCTGTCCTGGGTTCCGACGATGACGTAGCGGAGCTGCGGGAAGCTGACCCCACTCGACTGGTTGGGGAGCACGTAGAAGGGCCGGATAAAGAGGAAGGATTCGTCGTTGAAGGGCAGCACGATGACGTTGCCGAGCACCACCTGGGAACCGGACGCCCCGAGCAGGGTGCGCTGCTGGCTGATGGTGGGGTCGGTGTTGGAGTTGTTGTCGAACTGGTAGGGGCCGCGCACGTTGGTGTTGTTACCCAGAGTGACGGCCACCAGGGGCGGATGGTCCGTCGTCGTGTAGTCGGACTCCGCCGCCAGCCACGCGGTCATGTTGGTCGCCTGCCCGCCGCTCCCACTCTGATAGGGACTGAAAGTCTGCATCAGGACGAACTGGGACGTGGTGCTGCCCGGCAGGGTCAGCTCGACGTACTGGGGGGTGGTGGTGACAACGGTGCCGCCGGGCTGCAGCCCCTGGGAGGGGGTGTAGAAGTTGTTCTTGGAGAAGAAGTCGGCGGCCACCTGCGGGTTGCTGACTGGCAGGGTGTCGTCCACCTGCACCTGGGCGTAGACCTTGACCTGGTTGCTGAAGAGGTCCTCGGGGTAGCGGAGGTGCTGGACCAGGACGGAGGGCATCTGACTGATCGGGTGGAGCAGCCCGGGGTAGATGCCGTTCCAGGCGGCGGTCAGGGGCTCGTTCAGGTCGACGGCGTAGAGGGTGACGGCGCAAGTGCGGGCGTCAACCACCGCCTTGACGGCGTTGCGCTGGTAGGAGATCCCGCTGACGTTGTCCGACTCGGGGAAGTTGCCGGTCTCGACATAGGCGTCCGCGATCCACATCAGGTCACCCGTCTGCGGGTCGGCCACGATGTACGGGTCGGAGTCGACAGTCAGGAACGGCGCGATGCTCTGGATCCTCTGATCGACGGTCCGGTTGATCAGGACCTCGCTCTGGCTGTTGGGGATGTTGCTCAGGAAGAGGTTGAGGCCCCCGAACTCGCTGATCGAAGTGGCCAGCTTGTCGATCGGGTTGTTGATCGTGAAGCCGGCCATGCCGCTCCCGGCATGGATATAGGCGTCAGGGGTGGACGGGTAGTTGAACTCGAGCTGGTTGGTGTTGACCACCACCGGCTGATTGGTCTGTTCGCCGCAGTAGATCTCCGGGTTGCTGACGGAGCTGAGCGCCGGGGGAGCACCGGCGGCGACCTGCTGGAGTGGCTCCTTGCCGTCCAGGATGTCGGGCTCGCCCTCGGCCCCGATCTGGCTGACGGAGACCGCGGTGATGCCGTAGCCGTGGGTGTAGACGAAGGCATCGTTGACGAAGTTGGAGTTGGGGATGTCGGCCTCGGAGATCTCCCGGACCCCGATCATCACCTCGGTGTCCTGCCCGCTGGCGTTGCGATAGCGGTCGATGGTGACGTTGTTGTCGAAGGTCTGGTAGCTCCGGGTGCGGTCGACCTGGTCGAGGGCGGCCGGGAGCTGGGTGGGGTCCTGGACCCGGATGTTGGCGAGTGTCCCGGGATCGGCGGCAAGGTCCCCGGTAAGACTGGGGCTGACCACCGTCTTGAAGGGCTCGGCGACGACGGACGCCTGCCCGCCGGTAGTCTCCAGGCCCCAGGCGTAGCGGCTCGAGGTCAGGTAGTTGTCGATCGACTTGGCCTGGGCCTGCTCGGCATTGGGGTTGACCGCGGTGGCCGTATACACCGCCTCGGGAATGATGGTGAGCGCCCCGGCCACGACCAGCCAGCCCGCGAGCACGCCGCCCATCCAGGCGACCGTGCCCCAGGTCGGGCGGCGCCGGCTCCTCCGGACCAGAAGCGCGCCGATCGCAACCGCGAAGACGAGTGCGATCCACTGGAGGGCGCTGAGCACGGGGATGAGCACGTTCAGGTCGGTGGCATTGGGACCGACGAACGCGTACTGCGAATTCTGCTCGGTCGCCAGGTGGTAGACGCCGAAGTGCGCCCCCAGCGCGGCCATGATGAAGACGCCGATCAGCGCCACCCCCGCGTGCCGGATGCCGATCCTGAGCGCGTCGTCCGGGCTCATCCCCTTGGCCGGGTGGAGCTGGACGTCCAGCTCATCGGGGGCGTGGATGATCATCAAGGCGACGCAGACCACCGCGACCGCACCGAGGAGGCCGACGACCGCACCCCCCCAGAGCAGGGCCGAGAAGGAGTCGATCACCGGGAGGGTGAAGACGAAGAAGCCATAGTCCATGTGGAAGACGGGGTCGGTGGCGCCGAAGGCGTGGCCGTGGATGAAGAGGAGGACGTCCTGCCACGAGCCGGCCAAATGGGCTCCCCCCCCGATGCCGGCCAGCACGGCGATGGCGATCCCGGCCCAGAAGGTGATCCGTCCGGAGAGGGCGTCGATGCCGCGGACGGCGCGCGCCCAGAAGGGGACGCTGGCCCCGACCAGGCCACCGGTGATGACGGCGCCGATCAGGAAGAGGACGACCTGGGCGATCAGCGGGGTCCAGAAGACGTTGGTGTGCCCGAGACTAGAGAGGTAGAGGTAGTTGACCCGGAGCTGGGCCAGCGCGAGGGCCACGATCACCAGGACGACGATCACGGCGATGACGATCAGCGCGATCTTCCGGAACCGGGTGTAGCGAGGAGTCCGGACCACCCGGGGCCGGCGCCGCCGGAACAGCAGCTCAGGGTCGAAGTTGAAGGTACTCACCGACCGGCCGATGGTACTCGACTTGACCCCGGCGGTCGCGCCGGGACGTGCCCTCCCCGGTTGAGCCGCTCCGGAGCCGGAACCGGCCGGTGGCTAGCGCCGCTGGAGCAGGAGACGGACGTCGAAGGGGTCACGACGCCGACGGATCCGCCGCGAGACCTCGGGGCGAACCTGAACCATGTAGGGCTCCTGCTCGCGCAGAACCTCCTCGATGGCGTCGGCGACCAGCATCCCGCCGTGGACGGTCGGCACCCGGTCGGCCAGGGCGTCCGCCATCCTCTCGGTGACGACCGTGATCTCCATCTCGTGGGCCTGCTCCAGGAGGGTCAGGCAGTCGTCAAGGCGACGGAGCCGTTGGCGACGGTCCTCACCACCCTGCAACTCGATCATTGATGAAAAATAGCGCAATTCGACCAAAACAGGGAGTCCCGCCAGGTAGAGAGGCTGCGCCCGGCTCCTCGGACCCCTCCCGGCGTTTCCGCCTTGCCTTCCCCATTGCCGCCGGCGCTGAGGCCGGATCGATCAGCGGAAAGCCGTCCCCGCCCGCCGGGGACGCGCCCGAGACCCGGGAAGGCTGGCGGCGAGCGGCGGCTCGACCATCGCGGCCGGCCGCTCCGGCCGGTGGGGCCGGCCGCCCTTGCCGGCGGCGACGATCGGCCGCAGGTACTCCCCGGTGGCGCTCCGCGGCTCGCCGGCGATCATCTCCGGGGTCCCGGCCGCCACCACCTCGCCCCCGGCGTCCCCGCCGTCCGGGCCCAGATCGATGATCCAGTCGGCGGTCTTGACCACGTCCAGGTTGTGCTCGATGACGATGACGGTGTTGCCCGCGTCGACCAGCCGGTGCAGAACGGTGAGGAGCTTCTCCACATCAGCAAAGTGCAACCCGGTGGTGGGCTCGTCGAGGATGTAGAGGGTGCGCCCGGTGTCGCGCCGCGAGAGCTCGGTGGAGAGCTTGACCCGCTGCGCCTCGCCGCCGGAGAGCTGAGTGGCGGGCTGGCCCAGCCGGATGTACCCGAGCCCGACATCCTGCAGGGTGCGGAGGCGGCGAACGATGCGCGGCTGGTTGGCAAAGAGCTCGGCGGCATCGTCGACGGTCATCTCCAGGACGTCGGCGATCGACTGGCCGCGGAACTTCACCTCCAGCGCCTCGCGGGTGTAGCGACGTCCCTTGCAGACGTCGCAGGCGACGTAGATGTCGGGCAGGAAGTGCATCTCGATCTTGATCATCCCGTCGCCTGAGCAGGCCTCGCAACGCCCGCCGGCAACGTTGAAGGAGAAACGCCCCGGTTTGTAGCCGCGGATCTTGGCCTCGGGCAGCTTGGCGAAAAGGTCGCGGATGTCCGTGAAGACGCCCACATAGGTGGCCGGGTTGCTGCGCGGGGTCCGGCCGATGGGCGACTGGTCGACGTCGATGACCTTGTCGATGTGCTGGATGCCCTCGACCTTCTCGTGCTTGCCGGGGCGATCCTTGGCCCGGTAGAGGGCCTGAGCAAGGCGGCGGTAGAGGATGTCGTTGACGAGCGTCGACTTGCCGCTGCCGCTTACCCCGGTGACGCAGATGAAGAGGCCGAGGGGAAACGCCACCGTCACCGACTTGAGGTTGTTCTCGGTGGCGCCGGTGATGATGAGGGCCCGGCCGTCGGTGGAGCGGCGCAGCGGAGGGACGGGGATCTGCAGCTCGCCGCGCAGGTACTGGCCGGTGATGCTCCGCTCGGAGGCGAGCACATCAGCGAGCGTGCCGGCCACCATCACCTCTCCGCCGCGCTCCCCGGCTCCCGGACCGATGTCGACGATGAAGTCCGCGCTGCGGATGGTTTCCTCGTCGTGCTCGACGACGATCAGGGTGTTGCCCAGGTCACGAAGGGTCGTGAGGGTGGCGAGAAGCTTGTGATTGTCCCGCTGATGGAGACCGATGGACGGCTCGTCGAGGATGTAGAGGACGCCCATCAGCTTGCTCCCGATCTGGGTCGCGAGCCGGATGCGCTGACTCTCACCGCCGGAGAGCGACGCCGAAGCCCGGTCGAGGCTGAGGTAGTCGAGCCCGACGTCACTGAGGAAGCCGAGGCGCTCGCGGATCTCCTTGAAGGCCCGGCCCGCGATCTGCATCTCGCGCTCGGTGAGCCGCAGATCCTCGGTGCGCCCGAGCGCCTTCACGACCGTGAGGGCGGTGAAGTCCATGATGCTCATACCGTCGACGGTGACGGCGAGAAACTCCGGCTTGAGCCGCTTGCCACCGCACGCGGGGCAGGGCTTCTGCATCATCAGCCGCTCGATCTCCTGCTTGACCCACTCCGACTCGGTCTCGCGGTAGCGACGCTCGAGATTGGGGATAACGCCCTCGTAGGCCGCGTCGTAGGCATGCGTGCGCCCGGTGTGGGAGACGTAGCGCATCCGGACGGTCTCCTCCTTGGGGAGCCCGTAGAGGATGACCCGCTGCTCGCGCGCCGAGAGGTCGCGGAAGGCAACGTCGGTGGGGATCTTGTAGTGACGGCATACGCTCTGGAGGACGTCCAGCAGCCACATCTGGGACGGGCCCTTGGTCCAGCCGGAGAGGGCGCCGTCGTCGATGGAGAGCGAGGGGTCGCGCACCACCGCGTCGCGATCGACCTCCATGCGCAGCCCGAGCCCGGTGCAGGTCGGACAGGCGCCGTGGGGATTGTTGAAGGAGAAGTTGCGCGGGGCGGGCTCCTCCATGGAGATGCCGCAGTAGACGCACGCATAGTCCTGGGAGAAGAGCATCTCGCCCACGGCCAAGGTGCGGGGCGCGCTGCCCTCTGGGGCTTCCGGGCTGTCGTCACCCCCGGCCTCGGATCGGCCGGGCACCTCGCCCCCGGTCTCTGCCGAGGCCTGGCCCACGGCAGAGGCGTTCGCCATCCAGGCCGAGGCGGCGCTCCCCGAGACCGCTGCCCCGGTGGCAGCACCTTCCGCGCCCTCCTCTCCCCCACTCCCGGGCTGATCGGCCGGGATCAGCAGGATCAGGCCGTCGCTCAACTTGGCCGTCTGCTCCAGCGAGTCGCTCAGCCGGCTGCGCAGCTCAGGGCCGATCACGACGCGGTCGACGACTATCTCGATGTCGTGCTTGAACTTCTTGTCGAGGACGATCGGGTCGCCGAGGTCCCGGACCTCGCCGTCCACCCGGGCGCGGGCATAGCCCTTGCGGCGAGCCTCGGCAAAGATCTCGCGGTGCTCACCCTTGCGCCCCTGCACCATCGGCGCCGCCACCATCAGCCGGGTGCCCTCGGGGAGAGCCAGGACCTGGTCGACGATCTGCTCGATGGTCTGCTTGCTGATCTCCCGGCCGCAGCGGGGGCAGTGGGGGTGGCCGATCCGGGCATACACCAGCCGGAGGTAGTCGTAGATCTCCGTGACCGTGCCGACCGTGGAGCGGGGGTTCTTGCTGGTCCCCTTCTGATCGATGGAGATGGCCGGAGAGAGGCCGTCGATGTGGTCGACGTCCGGCTTCTCCATCTGGCCGAGGAACTGGCGCGCGTAGGCGGAGAGCGACTCCACATAGCGCCGCTGTCCCTCGGCGTAGATGGTGTCGAAGGCAAGCGACGACTTGCCGCTGCCGGAGAGACCCGTCAGAACGATCAGGCTGTCCCGGGGCAGGCTGAGATCGATGTTCTTGAGGTTGTGCTCTCTCGCCCCTCGGATGTCGATGGTGTCGTGTGGCACTTTCTATCTAGGGTACCCAGAACCGGTCGTCCGGCCACCAACCCGTCCCCGAGCGGCGCTTGGCCTCCGGAGACGAACATGCGTACGTTACTCGCCTCGGGGCCGCCTCGTCCAGGGAGTGGGGTCGGCGCGACCAGCTCGGAGCCGGACCGGCAAACGGCTGGACGCCGTCGGTCTCCTGGAACTGAGGGGATCGCCAGCCACGCACACCCGCCCGGACGATCGCGCCGCCAGTGGTCCGGGAACAGTTCCTGCCTCACCCTGGTACCGCGACGCCTCCGCCGCTGCCACTTTCGCGGGGATTGGATGGCAGCGCAGACCTCGGAGCCCTCCTGGCCCAACTCGAGCCCGCGTCGCGCCCCGGTGAGTACGTGTTCTGCACGCTCGCCGTGGCAAGGAAGCCCTGGTGATCCTCCGAGAGGTCTCCCACCGGGCACGCTCCGTCTAAGCGTGCACCGTGCCTCGATTCTCGAAGGTCGTGGCACGCTGCAGGGCAGCCGCCCGAAGCTCCTCGGCAATCTCGACGGGGCCACCGATGCCGGCGGCATTGACACCGGCTTGGGCGGCCTCCTCGACCACGCCTCCCACCAGGATCGCCAGCTCGGGGGTCCGATGGAACACGAGGACGCCGTGGTTGGCCAGCAGCACGGCGGGAACGCCGGGGACGACCGCAGCCCTGATGTTGGTCACCGATTGGGCTGACCCGCGTGGCCCGTAGCCGGCGACCGGCACTCCGGAAGGCAGCCCGAACATCGCCAGGGCCTCGACCCAGCAGCCTATCGGACGGCGCGCCACCGCATAGGCGGTGGCATAGGGCGAATGCGTGTGCAGCACACAACCGACATCAGGGTGGTCCTGGTACATGGCCGTGTGCATCGCGACCACGGCGCCCTGGATGGGTGGCAAGTCACCCTCGAGCAGGGTCCCATCCAGCCGGACCCGCGCCACGGCGGATGGCAGGTGGCCGCGGAGCGACGGGCCACCCGTGAAGTACACCTCGTCCGATCCGGGAACCCGAAGGCTCACGTTTCCATGCCCGTTCGCGGAGATGGCTCCACTGGCGACGACCCGTTGGGCCACGTCGATGACCTGGTCGACCAGATCCTTGTCCATGGAACGCGCCCTCCCGCCACGCGACGACCCCGTGGAACAATCGTAAGTGATCCCCGCGGCACGAGGGTTGGGGACTTCACGTGAAGGGCAGCTTTACAGTCAGCGCACGAGAAGCCTGACGGGCTGACAGTCCACCACCGTCCACCGGGCAAGAGCGGCCGTCGAGGCACGGGCTCCCGTCCTACAGGGCCACCCGAGCCATCTGGCCTGAGCTCAGTCGGCCGCGCGCCGAAGCCGGACGAGGTTGACAATCTCAGTGTCGCCGTGGAACGCGTCGATCACGCGGCTGGCTCGGCTGATCTGTTCGAGTGATCCGACCTCGCCGCGGACGGTGACCACGCCACGACCAGCAAGCACTGTGAGCGCGGCGCGGTCCGCGCTGAAGGATTCGACCAGGGCATCCTGGAGCCGGGCGCCCAATCCCATGACCGCGCCACGACGCCGTCGCGGGGCTCCGACCGCAAGCATCACGATGTTACGGGCGCCCATCGCACTTCCCCCTAGGCTGCAGCAAACTGCCCTGATCTCCGGGAGGCACACGGCTGGCAGGGACACAGTGCCGCCGATGACATAGTCCGTCATCGACTGTTGCCCGTCTGTCCGCTGGCGAACTCAAGGGTCTGTCGAGAAGTCGCACGAGAAAGCCCATCGCCCCTGGGGTTTCGGCGCACCGCGTCACATACTCGGGCTCCCAGGGGACGATGGGCCTCGTTCCAGTCCGTTGCGTCAGGCCTGGTCTCCGCATCCGCCCGTCGGATCGGGCTTCCGGTGGGGCTGACGCTTCCCCGCGACTACGCCTCTACGAGGATCACCAGGCTCTCACCGACCACGCCGTCATGTGCGATCGCCCCGACCATCGCCTCGCTCTGCATCGCGGCCATGAGGACATCCACGTCGGCAACGTCCATCAAGACTGCCACTCAGGTCGGGTTCTGCGGGTCGACGAACTTCCGGATGTTGGTGACGCCGAGGGGTCCGAAGACCTCTTCACGCTTCGGCGAGGCCAGCCAATGTTTCTGGTCCTGGACATCGTGGTGGCCGATCACAGTGGGCATGTGGTCTCCTAGGTTTCGGAAGCCAAGCGGTAGCGCTGGGCCTTTGATCAGATCGTACATGGCCGCCTGCCTCAGGTCGATGTGCGATCGCGCTCTTTGGTACCTCATCAGAAACTGATGCCCCCGCTGGCGATCAAAGCGATCGCCGCAACAGCCATGAGCGCCGCCGTGGCCCACCCCACCGTTTTGGCGAGCTTGCCGTTCACGTAGTCGCCCATGAGGCGGCGGCTCCCAGCGATGAGCATGACCACCACCAGGAAGGGTGCGGCCGCCATGCCGTTGATGACGGCGACCACGATGAGCAGTTTGATCGGATTGACGGCGAGGAGGCTGAGCGCGGTGCCCCCGAGGGTTCCGATGGCCACCAGCGCGTAAAAGATGGGGGCGTCGCGCAAAGACCGAGAGAAGCCCCACTCGCGGCTCAGAAGCCCGGCCAGGCCCACGGACCCGGCACCGGCGAGCACCGGGATGGCCAGCAGCCCACTGCCAATGAATCCCAGTGCGAAGAGAACGCTGGCGAACTGTCCAGCCAGCGGCTTCAGTGCCGCGGCCGCCTGCGCAGCGCTCTGGATGTCCGTCTGGTGGTGGGCATTGAGCGTCTCAGCGGTGGCCACGATGATGGCGAACATGACCAGGTTGGAGAAGGTCATGCCGGCCACGACGTCGAGCCTGCTGGTGGATTGCTTGCGGCGGGCCCGCGCGGTCGCCCATCGCCGAAGCGGGAGGGCCTTCGCGCCACCCTCCGGTCCCTCACGCATCTCCTCGAGCCGGTGAGCGTTCTGCCAGAAGAAGAGGTAAGGCGAGATGGTGGTGCCCAGTGTGGCGACCAGCAGTCCCAGATAGGCCTTGTTGAGCTGCACATGAGGAATGAAGGTGTGTTCCAGGACGTTGCCCCATTGATGGGTGACGAGGACCGCCACCACCAGGTAGCTGAGAAGCGCCACGCACAGCACTTTGAAAACGAGCGCGATGCGAGCGAACGAGCCCAAGGCGATCAGTGCTGAGATCAGAGCACCGGCGACGAGTGCCCAGAGCCAGGTCGGCCCGAGGTGGAGGAGCTGCATGCCGCTACCGATGGCGACGAGGTCGGCGGCGATATTGAGTGCGTTGGCAACGAGGAGGGCGACGAGAAGCACGCCGACGATGGCTCGACCAGCCCGATGAAAGCGTTGGACGGCAAGCCCACCAAGGCTGGTCCCGGTGGCGAGCGCGGTGCGGTCGCAGATCTCCTGAACTCCGACCATCAAGGGCCAGGTCAGAAGCGCGGTCCACAGAAAGGCGAGGCCGAACTGGGCGCCGGCCTGTGAGTAGGTGGCGATGCCGGACGGATCGTCGTCGGAGGCGCCCGTGACCAGTCCCGGGCCCAGCGCCCGCAGGTAGTGGTGCCAGACGGGACGCGTCGACGCCTTGCTCACGCCGAGCACACGGCCGGATCGCGGCGTGCGATCGGCGCGATCGCCGTCACCGCCGCCCCCCCTGATCCCTCAGGACTCACCGCCCTCAAGGCGACCCGCGACAACGGCGCAAGCGCGCGGAAATAAGGCCCTGACATCTCAAGACGCTGGATGTTGATGTGGCCCATACTAACTTCAGCGTCTGGAGCGGGGCGATCTCGACACCCGCCGGCCCGGACGTCCGGATCAGGACGTGCACCACGGCCGCGCTTCGGAGGATCAGGTGGTGAGCTCTCGGCATTTCGACGTGGTGGTGCTCGGTGGGGGATCGGTCGGCGAAGTCGTGGCTCCAGCCGTCGCCGGAGCTGGACGCTCGGTCGCGATCGTGGAGGTGCTTCGTGTGGGTGGTGAGTGCCCCTACGTCTCCTGCATGCCGAGCAAGGCGATGCTTCATGCCGCCCACCTGCGTCGCGCGGCCGCCGGAGGACGATGGCTTGGTATCGACACCGATGCCAAGACTGCTAGAGATGCATACGCGGCCGCCACTGCTCGCCGCGATGTGGTCGCGGAGCACCGCGACGATCGAGACACCGCCAAACGCATGCGCGAGGATGGGGTCACCATCCTGCGCGGCGAGGGGCGCATCACGAGCGCAGGCGTCCTGACGATCGGCGATACAAGCATCGACTGGACAGATCTGGTCATCTCGACGGGCTCCGCCCCCGTGATTCCGCAGTTCCCCGGCCTTGGCTCGATCGACGCGTGGACCAGTGATCAGGCGCTGAGCTCCGACGAGCGTGTCGCGCGCCTGGCCATCGTCGGGGGGGGGCCGGTGGGCTGTGAGCTCGCTGACGTCTACGCGAGCTTCGACTCACACGTCACTCTCGTGCAACAGGCTCCCCGGCTGGTGCCGCGGGAGGAGCCATCAATCGGCGACGAGCTGCTGCGCCTCTTCCAGAAGCAAGGCATCGCGGTCAGGGTGTCGACGCGGATCGAGGCGGCGGTGCGGACCGCCCATGGAGTCGAGCTCAATCTATCCAATGGGGACACGCTGGTGGTGGATCGCGTCCTCATCGCGGCGGGACGCAAGCCCCGCACGAAGGTCGGGCTGGAGTGCATCGGCGTCGAGCCCGGACCACGCGGAATCGAGATCGACGAGACCTGCCGCGTTCGCGGCCAGGAGCATGTATGGGCCGGCGGCGACGTGACCGGCGTCGCACCCTTCACGCACACCGCCTCGTATCACGGACGGGTGATCGCGGCCAATCTCAACGGCACACGAACCGTGGCCGACCATCGGGCACTGCCACGGTGCGTTTTCACGGAGCCGCCGGTCGCCTGCGTCGGGGAAACGACGGAGTCCGCCAAACGAAAGGGGATGGACGTGATCGTGGCGACCGCTCAACTGGCGGCCACGGCCCGTTCGCAGACCGACGCGGCTCCGCACGGGCATCTCACACTCATCGCTGACCGGCAGCGCGGTGTGCTCGTCGGCGCGGCGTCGATTGGTGCTCGCGCCGACGAGTGGATCGGCGAAGCGGTGATGGCCATCCGTGCGGAGCTCCCCCTCGAGGTCATGGCGGATGTCGTTCATCCGTTTCCCAGCTTCTCCGAGGTCTACGAGCCGGCGCTGCGACAGCTGCTTTCCCGCTCCTGAAATCCGGGCTCGGCCAGGCGAAGGCGGCTGGTCAGGTGCCCATCCGCAGCGCCACGGCGGCGTCAGGTTCCAGGACCCTGAAGGTGAAGCTCTCCTCGATGTACAGCCGCACGAGATCGGCGTCGTGGTCGACATAGCCCATGGACAGGTCCTGCCCGCAGTCGAGCACGAAGTCTCCACCGCGCAGACTGAGCACGATTCCTCCCTGCACACCGGGCGCCCACACCAGCGGGCCGCCAAGGATCTGGCGGAGGTGGTCCAGGAGCAGGTACCCACCGTGCTCGGTGGTCTCGACGATCTCGGTGTAGATCTCCGGGCCGATGGCCAGCCCGTAGGGCCCGTCGATCCCAGCCTGACGAAGCACGTCAACGGCGCGGGCGACTCCATTCGGATACCGTGGCGTGTCCTTTCCGAGCACGACCGGCTGGTGCGTGGTGCTCTCGGTGATGCCCTTCATCCCGGCCGCGGGGTGCCCGTGGAACACGGTCACGTTCTCCGCGAGTGCGATCTGGCGCGCCGCCTCGTCCAATCCGGCGAGATCGAGGTCGGTGGCTCCGCGCTCGGCGTCGTCCACTTCGGTGCGCGAGACCTGGAATTCAGCCCGCAGCTCCACCAAAGGCAAGACGCGCCGTTGCGCTGCCGTAACGCCCGCCGACGGTGCGGAGATCGAGACGAGCCGGCCCAAGGGAGTGGCGGAGTGCGCCCAACCGTTTGGTCCGGCAAAGTCCACCAGCTTTCGGGCCGCCAGGTGGGTGGTGAGCCGTGTCTTGGCTTCCTGATCGATCGCCGTCCACGCCGCGTCAGAGACGGGCGCCAGGTCCCGATGCAGGTGGTTCACTGGCCCGCCCCTTCGAGGCTGCCGATGCCGAGCGACCCCGACCCGTGCGTGCCAGGCGTCTCGTCCGGTCCCGGTGCGGCGCCCATCATCTCGGCCTCGACCTCGGTGATCGGCTCGGAGGTGAACAGGAAGGTGCGCAAGTGCTTATCGAGGACAGGATCATGCCGGCGCAGCCACTCGAGCAGCATCGCGGCATGTTCCTTCTCCTCGTCTCGGTTGTGAGCAAGGACCGCGGCGAGGCTTGCGTCAGAGGTTGCCTTGACCCGCTGGTCGTACCAATCGATCGCCTCGAACTCCTCACACAAGGACGTCCTGGCCCGGTGCTGGTCGATGATCGCTTCGTCAAGAAGTTGAAGCGGCTCGTGTAGTCCTTCGCTGGCCATCGGGTGCCTCTCCTTTCAGGGTCGTCCCGCGGTGAGCGGGACTTCACCTCCGAATCCCCAGCTCATCCAGGTGGAGTCGGAGCGCGGCTTGGTCATGGTACACGCGGAAGCCACCTGTCACCTCCAGGCACTGGCGGCCACGCCCGGTCGAGGACAGGTTCAGTCCCAGCGCCCGCAGAGCAGGCGCCGGGCAGATCCCAGGTGGTTTTCGCCACGACGACGGAGTTGATGATGGTCGACCGTCTACAGTGAACGCTCTTTCTCGGCGTCCGCGTGCGCTTTCAGGGCAGGCTTAACGAACCGTGACCTTCCAGCGAGCAGCAGTCGCGGCAGCCAAAGGGCGGCAGAAAGCGGCGGGGTCGGTCGGAACTCGTGGAGGACGGACATGCGCACAGTGTTCAGCGGTGGCCAGGTCTTCGATGCCAGGGGGCGCACGGTTGCCGAGGCGGACGTGGCGATCGAAGGTGGACGGATCGTCGACGTGGGCCACCACCTCGACGGAGACCGGTCCGTGGATGCGACCGGACGGACCCTGCTGCCCGGGCTCTTCGACTGCCACGTCCACATTGCGGCGAGGCACATAGATGTCTGGCGGCTGCTCCAGACCCCGCTCTCATACCGCTTCTTCGAGACGGCTCGCAGCCTGCAGGAGACGCTCCGAGCCGGCATCACCACGATTCGCGACGCCGGCGGCGCGGACCTGGGGATGAAGCGTGCCCTGGAGGACGGCCTCATCAGCGGGCCACGGCTTCAGATCTCGGTGGTGATGCTGAGCCAGACCGGCGGTCACGGCGACCCGTGGCTGCCGAGCGGCGCCGAGGCACCGCTCATCCCCACCTACCCGGGGATGCCGAGCGGGGTGGTCGACGGACCCGAAGAGATCCGCCACAAGGTGCGCGAGCTCATCCGCGATGGCGCCGACGTGATCAAGGTCGCCAGTTCGGGTGGGGTCCTTTCGTCACGCGACGATCCCCGCCACCCTCAGTTCCGTCCCGATGAGCTGGAGGTGATGGTGACCGAGGCCGCCGCCGCCGGCCGCTGGGTGATGGCCCACGCTCAGTCGACGATCGGCATCAAGGACGCGGTACGGGCGGGGGTTCGCTCGATCGAGCACGGCGTCTACCTGGATGACGAGGCGATCGATCTCATGCTCCATCGCGGCACCTTCCTGGTACCGACGCTGGTGGCGGTTCAGGGCGTCATCGATGCCGCGGCAGCCGGGGCACAGATTCCCGAGCCGAGCCTGCGCAAGGCGCGCGAGGTGAAAGAGGCCCACAGTGAGTCGTTCCGGCGGGCGCTCGCGGCCGGCGTCCGAATCGCGATGGGCACCGACAGTCCGATCACGCCCCACGGTCGCAACCTCCGGGAGCTGGCGCTCATGGCCGATCAGGGCATGGCTGCTCCGGAGGCCCTGGCGGCGGCGACCCACACCGCGGCCGAGCTGCTGGGCCTCCAGGACGAGCTCGGCTCCATCGAGGCCGGCAAGCGGGCAGACCTCGTGCTGGTCTCGGGAGACCCCCTGCAGCTCGCCACTCTCGGCGAGCATGTCGAAGCGGTCTGGAAGGACGGCGTGGAGGTGTCGGGAGGTCGGCTGGCGTCGGCCTTCGCCACGTAGGTCCGGCCGGCTGGAAGCAGGGCCCAGTCGACCGCGCAGGCCGGCGATCACGACCTCGAGCCCCCGGGCAAACCCCAGTCCCCGGCCCAAGGATTCCGGGGCTGGAGAGCGCCTGCGAGAGACATTGCGCGGAGAGGGCGAGCCGGCGCGTGCCACCTGGAGGTGGCAGAGAGGGCGCCGTGTGGCCGGCGTGAGCAGGCAGCCCGAAGAGCAATTCCCGCCGACCTCGATCCATTGGTGACGCGGCGGGATCTCTCGCCCGCGGTTTACTTCACACCGCCTCCCATCGCCTGGGCCATCTGTACGGTCGTCGGCTGGTGAGCGAAGAATCCACCGTCGACCGGGATCACCTGCCCGGTGATGAACGTGCTCGCGTCACTCGCGAGAAACCGGACGAACTCGGAGATCTCGTCGGGGCGGCCCATCCTCCCGATGACGTGGTTCTCCCGGTAGATGGTGGCGAAAGGCTCTGGAATGGCCGCTTCATTGACCGCGGTGCGCACCAGCCCGATAGCCAGCGTGTTGCAGCGAATCCCCTGCCGCCCGTACTGGGTTGCGATGTAGTAGGTCAGAGTGTGAATCGCCGCCTTCGAGCAGGCGTACGCCGTGTACCGCATGTCCCCGGCGGAGGCGGTGCCCGAGCTGTAGTTGATGATCGAGCCGCCACCGACCTCGAGCATGGCCGGGATGGCGTACTTGCAGGCGAGCATCGTTCCCCGGGCATTCACTGCAAAGGACTGATCCCACGCCGCAACGCTCAGGTGGGCGACATCCAGATCCTCAGGGTGGGCCGTCGTGGCTGCCGTGTTCACGAGGATGTCGAGCTTGCCGAACCTCTCGACGACAAACCCGACCATGTGCTTCACCTGGTCCTCATCGGCCATGTCGGCCACGACGCAGTCCACGTCCTGCCCTTGACCCTTCAGGCCCTCGGTCAGCTCCACCAGCTCCTGTTCCCGCCGGCCGTGGAGGACGACTTTCGCCCCGGCCGCGGCCAGGACGGGCACGCATGCGTAGCCGAGGTTCCTGGCCGCACCCGATCCCGTGACCAGGCCAACCTTGCCCGCGAGATCTCTGCTCCGGTCGCTCATGCCGGCTTCTCCACGTGGGCGCGATCAGCTGAGTTTCGATGCGCCCGCCAGGCCCCCCGGATGAAGAGAACCGGAAGCTTGCGCCACACGCTCCACGTCAGGAACCTTCTCGATTCCCACATGTCCGCGGCAGTCACATGGACCGTGATCGGCATGCTCCCGAGAGCCTCACCCTTGATGACCAGGATCTCCGCCTCGACCTTCACAGAGCTGATCTCGATCGCCACCTTGCCGTAGGGGTTCTTGAGCTTCATCGTCAGAGGCTCACTTCATGACGGCATCGAAGTCGATGCCCATGTACTTCATGATCAGCGGCACCGCGGCACGCGCTCCGCCGCCCACGCCGCCGCCTGGAGGGTTGCTGGCGCCCACCATGTAGAGGTTGTCGATCGGCGCCCGGTACTTGCTCCATCCCGGCAGTGGACGGTTGCCGTAGAACTGGGTTGTCTGCGACCCGATATGCATGATGTCGCCCCAACGCATGGCGTTGTCGTATTCCTGGATGTCGAGGGGCGTCATGAAGAACTTGCCCAGGATGTTGTCGTCGTCCAGGTTCAGGGCGTGCTGCTGAGCGAACTCCAGCATCGCGTCGGCACATTCCTGGCCGATGTCCTTCCAGCGCTGGACGCCGCCCTTCAGCCGGGTCGGCTCGAAGTGGTAGATCTCTCCCACCGCCGCGCCCTCGGGGCAGCGGGTGCCGGGGTCCGCCAGGGTGAAGGTGGCCCAGGCAAACATGTTGGTGACGGGGTTTCCCAGCATGTACTCAAGGTACTGATGCATGTGGGCGTCCCAAGGGCCGTCGTAGTCGACCAGCACACACCTGTCGACATCGGGGTTGCTCTGGGCGGCCTTCCACTTCGGCGGCTCCTTGAGGGCGAAGTGGTATTTGAAAGCGCCGAGAACGCTCGGGTCGAGCTCGGCGATGCGCCTCTGGAATCCCTCCGGCAGCGCCGGCTCGTGAGGATCCATGAACTCGTTGAACAGCTGCTGGACGCTGCAGGCGTTGATCACGGCCCGCCTCGCCAGGATCTCCTCGCCCGAGGCCAGGACCACCCCGGTGGCCTTGCCTCCCGAGATCGTGACCCGCACCACCGGCGAGGAGGTGCGGGTGGTCCCGCCGAAATCGGCCAGCGCGTCGGCAAGCGCCGCGGGGAGGCGACCGGAGCCGCCCTTTGGAACGGCCATCCCGTAGTTGTGGGTCGAGGGGATCATCATGTTGAGGTAGGTCCCCGTGCCCTTCTCGAAGGGGATGACCATGGCCTCCGACGTGTACCGGGCCAGGTAGGTCTTGACTTGGGGGCTCTCGAAGGTCCGGTTGATGATCGAGTTGGCGTCGTCGAAGAGCGTCTTGAGGGTCTCCTGCCCCTCGACGGTGTCGTCGAGGAAGGAGACGAACTCCCCGAAGGGGGGAGACGGGGACGTGGCGCCGGCCTTCAGCATCTCGAAGTGTTTGGACGACACTTCGTACCACTTCCGGTAGGTGTCGGCGTCTTTGGGCGAGAACTGCTCCATCTGAGCGCAGGTCGCATCGATGTCCTTGTGGATGACGAGGGAGCGGCCATCCTCGAAGAGAATGGCCATCTGGGGGCCCTCGTAGATGATGTACTCGAGGCCGTACTTGGACTTGAGGCCCAGCTCGTCGTCCATGAGCATCGGGTTGAACTGGAGGAACTGGTGAGCCATGGAGGCGAGGTCGTGCCGCCAGCCCTTGACCGGTCCTTCGACGGTCACCGTCCCGCCGCCGATCTTGTCGTTTTTCTCGACGACGCAGACGTCAAGGCCCGCCTTGGCCAGATACGCCGCCGCGATGAGGCCGTTGTGCCCCGAGCCGATGACCACCACATCGTGAGTTGCCATGAGATGCTCCAGACCAGGCATGGATGTCCTGGATGCACGGATACGTGTGCGCAGTATCCGGCCGGCCCGTCCGTGCCCATAGCCCCAAACGGATAGAAGTCGAGTATCCGAGTGGGTACTCGAGTCCAGGTTCGGCCGCACCGCGTACCAAGGTCACGCCTAGACCGGGTCGATCAGCCCCTTGCGCACGGTATAGACGGCCACCTGCACCCGGTTCTTGACCTGGAGCTTATCCATCACCCGTCCGAGGTCCTTCTTGATCGTCTGCTCGCTCAGGTTCAGGGCCTGCCCGATCTCGGGGTTGGACATCCCCTCCACCAGCAGCCGCAGGACGTCGGCCTCGCGCGGTGTCAGGGCCAGATCCGGACCCGACGGGCGACCGCCCGTGCCCTGCGTGGGGCGCTCGTCGAACTCGGCCAGGACCAGCGCCGCCATCGACCCGGAAAGTGCAGCCTCACCCTCCATCACTCCCATCAGGAACTCACGCAGGCGCGCCCAGCCGACATCCTTCAGCACATAGCCGCGCGCCCCGTTGTGAAGGGCCGCGAAGAGGTCGTCCTGATCATTGGACATGGTGAGCATGACCACACGGGCGCTCGGGTGCGCTTGGGTGATCCGCTTGGTCGCTTCGACCCCGCCCATGTGCGGCATGCGAACGTCCATGAGTACGAGATCCGGCTCCAGGCGCTGGCAGAGGTCGACCGCTTCCTCGCCGCTGGCAGCGCTGCCGACAACGGAGAAACCCTCCCATCGATTGATCAGCGACAGGAGGCCATCGCGGAACAGGGTGTGATCATCCGCGATGAGAACCCTGATCTCCGTCATAGCCGGATCCATCTCCTATGCGGGAAGCGGGACTTCGACGCGCACGCGGGTCCCGCAGCCGTCAGCGGATATGATCTCCAGCTTACCGCCGACTTGCTCGATGCGCTCCTGCATGATGCGAAGCCCGAGTCGCGAGGTCGGGACTTGGTCGCGGTCGAAACCGGATCCGTCGTCCTCCAGCTCGAGCTCCAGCCTCCCACGCCGCCAGCTCAAGCGGACCGTGACCGAGCTCGCGCCAGCGTGGAGCCGAGTGTTCGAGAGGGCTTCCTGTACGATCCGGAGCAGTTGAATGCCGGTGCCAGATGGGACCGGCCCCAGGCTCTCGACCAATGCGGTGTCGAAGCGCACGGGGAGGAACCATTGATCCTGGAAGTGATCCAGGTAGGTCTTCATCTCGGCAACCAAATCCACCCGCTCGCCCTGCGAGGGTGTCCTCAACCCGAGCATCTCGTCGCGCACCCCCTTCTGCACCTGCAAGGAGATGTCGGCGATGTGCATCAGGTCGGTCCCCAACTCGTCCATCCGACCCGCCGCCAGCGACTCGGTGGCCGCGGCGGCACGGAGGCCAAGGGCGGAGAGGTCCTGGGATATGCCGTCGTGCAGCTCACGGCTGATCAGACGGCGCTCCTCGAGCGTGGCGAGCTCCTGCAGCCGGGCGGCTGTCTGAGCGTGATACACGGCGTTGCCCAGAATCCGCCCGACCGCTGCAAGGAACCCGATGCGCCGCCCCGTCCACGGCCGCTTGAGGCGGAAACTCAGGCAGAGGATCCCGAGGAGGCGATGGTCTGCCACCAGGGGCACGACGGCCCCGTTGGTCATCCAGCCTCTGAGCTCATCCTCGACGTCGTCGGGCAGGAAGTCGTCGGCATCATGGTGGAGCAGGTCGCCTATGACGACCGGCTCCAGGGTCTGGCTGAGCAGGGGGAGCCGGGCGTACGTCGACGCGGGAAGGAGCTCGTACCGGGCCAGCAGGAGGCGCTCGGAGTCCACCGCGACCAGACGCAGGAACTCCTGACGGGCGTCGAGCAGGTACACAGGGGCGAGGTCCGCCGCCGTCGCCGTCTTTATCGCGGCGACGTTCTGGAGGATCGCCTCGTCCGGACGATCGGTCCACACCATCTCGTCCATCAGGTGCACCAGCGCCGCAAGGTAGCCGGCGGTGCGGTCCGTGCTCACTGACGGGGAATCCCGGCTGGTCCCGGTTGTAGGACAGGCGCGGGGCGCGCCCTGGGGCGGGGCCCGTCCTTGCCACTGGGATGAGTGCAGCACCCCGGGAGGCGCTCCACCGGGTCAGCTGTCCCCGTGCACCGTCGTTGGGCTGCGGGATCCAGCGGGGCCACGATCGCCAAGTTTGGCAGGATGCTGACCTGGTGGACCACCGATCTCAGAGCTTCTCTGAAGCGTCCGGAGTCACTCTGGCCTCAGCGCGATCCAAAGATCGGGCTTGAACTGCGCGGCCAGCATCCGCGGCCAGAACCGAGGTTCGTGCCTCCTCAGCTCCCTTTCCTCAGACCCTTGACGTTATATCGTCGTGCGTAGTACGCTGAGCGTATGAATGACGGCCTCAGCGCGCTGGGCAGGTATGCCGGCCCTGCAACCCTCGTCCTTGCCAGCCTGGCCGACGGCCCCAAGCACGGCTACAAACTCACCCAGGACATCGACGAGTTCGCCGGAGTCAGGCTTCAGCCTGGAACGCTCTATGGCGCCATCAGCAGGCTCGAGAACGACGGACTGATCGAGGCGATGGGGGCCGAGGGTCGCCGCCTGCCGTACCGGCTGACCGCAAAGGGGCGAGCGGCGTTGCACGCGCAGCTCTCGTCCCAACGACAGATCGCGAACGTTGGCCTCTCAAGACTTCGGTCCCAGTCGTGAGCCGGGCTGACCGTGCCAGGACCGGTCCTGGGGAGGGTGATGTCGAGCGGTCCCACAAGATCGAACGCCTGCTTGCCCTCTATCCCGCGGCCTGGCGCCAGCGCTACGGGGAGGAGTTCTCAGACCTCCTCCAGCGGACTGTCGAGGACGGCCGTGGTGGGCTTCGCCTGATCCTGAACACACTTCGTGAGAGCAACGCCGCACGGGTCCCGGCGGAGGGCCCGACTGACGGTTTCGTCGGCCGGATACACCACGCAACCCACCGCCTCCCCGGTGTTCCGCCCCACCGTGAAGGGCCCTCTGGGCGTCGAGGCGTCCAGCTTGGGCCGCGCCACCATCGCCAGACGGCACACCCTCGGCGGCCATCGCGGCATCACGCACCAAGGCAGCCCCGTATCCTCAGGGCCTGGCAGGGGTGGATCGCGAGGCACGTCGGCCGGCCGCTTCCGTAAGGCAGCCGTCCTCCATGGGTGGCGCCCTGGCTCGCCCCGAACGGCTCGGGCCATGTGCCAGCGACGGCAGTCTCCCATGGCCCAGTACTGAGAAATGTCGCCGGAGCGGCACCGGGCGCGTGACTGCTGAGATGGGATGATCCCGGCCCAGGGGCCCGTCACTGCCCCAGGGGACGGACCTCAGGCAGCTGCAGGGTCGTTCCGTCGGCCCGGACGATGATCGGGGTCGTATACGGCTGGAGCGTGCCCTGCAAGCCAGGAACAGGACCCCAGCTGGAGTTGGGCTCCACCACAATATCTCCGGAATCGGGCCGGGTCAGGAAGCTGCCCAGGGCAAGGTGGTCGCTCCAGAGCACCGCTCCGGTGCGCCAGTCCACCAGCCGGTAGATGCCTCCCTGGTTGGTGCTGTTGAACTCCTGCACGGTCAGCACCCGGCTGTCGTCGTCGCTGAAGGTGACGATCTCGTTGGGCAGAGTGGCGAGGGCCGTTCCGGAGCTGCTGTCGTAGACCGTGGACTGGTCGGTGCCGGCCCCCGTACCGGCCGGGAACCCTTCCGCAATGAGCGTGCCATCGGCAGAGGCCACTACTCCCAGCAGTGGTCGGGCAGATGGAGAAGTCTGTGGGGAGAACGCCGCGCTGGCGCCGGTGCCCAGGGTTACGACGTGCAGCGAGCTGACACTCTCCACGAAGCTCTGGCCCACGACGGCGCGGTCATCGGGGACGCTGCAGGAGAGGACAGTCGGACCGCCCAAGGGGTCCTCAGTCCCGAAACGCGCGACCCGACGCGAGGCTCCGGTCGCGGGGTCGTCGAGGAAGAGGGCGCCTGGCTCGGACGTGCTGCTCTGCTCGACAAGGTCAGCACCGCTCGGCTGGCGGAAGGAGCAGAGGTGGCTACTGTCTCGAGCCCAGGTCACTTGGCTGATGGCCCCTGCCAGCGGGGAGCCATCGATGCGTCCAACGACGCTTGCCCCGGACGTCGGTTGGGCGGACGTCACCAGGGCCGTGCCGTCGGGGGACTGGCCAGCGTCGAATGACTGAGAGGAGTTCAGCTGAATGGTGCCAACCTGGTCTCCGTTCCAGTCGTAGGCAACCAGCAGATGGTCATCCGTGCGACCCCGGAACCAAATCGCCGGATTGTCGGCGGAGGCGACGGTGCTCGGAACCTCGACGACCCACTCGTTCTGGACTGAACCGGGGGAGTTGCCGCTGCCACCGCAGCCGGCCAGGGCGGCAGCGGCGGCGATCGCCGCCGCCATCGCCACGCCCAGACGGAAAGTCCTCGAATCGCCGGCCGGCCTCGATTCGTTCATTGTCCCTGGGGAGGAGCAGTCGGTGGGAGCGCGTCCTCGGGCAAGCCGATGTCCGAATGACCCGACGGTGCCGGGTTCAGCGACCGGTGAGTGATCATCTCGACGCTTGTGCAACGTTCGAACAGCGGGCGGGCGGGGAGGAATGGGAGCGATGATAGGGCCACGGCGTCACGGTCGCCAGAGCGCTCCATGAGTGGGGACCTTCAGCCTCCTCACCCACCGCGTCGCTGGACACCCGTGTCGCTTCATACGGAGGTCTCAGATGCGCAACGTCGGTCTGCTCGCCGCCCGAACCGTTCTCGGCGGCTATCTCGCCGTCCACGGGGCCCAGAAGCTGTTCGGTTCCTTTGAAGGCCCTGGCCTTGACGCCACTGCGGCGGGGTTCGAGGCGATGGGCATACAACCCGCAAAAGCCATGGCGACGCTCGCCAGCGCCACCGAGCTCGGTGGTGGAGTGCTGACCGCGACGGGGCTGGCGTACCCACTGGGCCCGCTGGCCATCGCGGGCGCCATGGCCGTGGCCACCGCCGTGCACCGCAAGCAGGGACCGATGTCGCAGAAGAGGGGCTTCGAGTTGCCGCTCACCAATCTTGCGCTGGCGATCGGGTTGATGAGCTCGGGGCCGGGGCGCCTGGTGCTGGGTCCGCGCCTACCGAAGTCGTTGACCAAGATCGCGGTTTTCGCCTCGGTGGGCATGGCCGCTGTGTCGGTATCACAGCTGCTCGGCGCGAAGCCGCCCGCGCCTGCCGGAGCGGTCAAGGACACAGCCGACGTTGAGTCCTCGTGACAGCGGTGGCGCTGATAGTGTGCAGATGATTCACAACGTTGCTCTGGTTCTCGGTGGTGGTGGGGCTGCCGGAAATGCGTGGGAGATCGGTGTCATCGCAGGCCTGGCCGAAGCTGGTCTCGATCTGACAGAGGCCGCCGATTTGGTGGTCGGAACCTCGGCAGGCGCCACCGCGGCAGCGCAGGTGCGCAGCGGTGTACCAGCGGCCGAACTGTTGGCCTCGGTGCTGTCCCCGCCGGTTCGACCGGTCGGGCAGAACCGGGAACGGCCGCCGTCCCTGCCGATGGCCACAGTGTTCGAGCGGATGAGGGCCATCGGCGCCGCCGCCACCTCGGCAGCCGATCTACAACGTGCAATGGGCGCGTTCGGGTTGGAGAGCGACTCCATACTCGAACCCGGGGCGGGACAGCGGCGCGCAATGGTCGCCGCCCGGTTGCCTCGCCCGGAATGGCCGGACAGGCCGATGATCGTGGTCGCCGTCAACGCGCATACGGGCGAGCTGGCTGCGTTCGACCGCGATTCCGGCGCCGACCTGGTGGATGCGGTCACCGCGAGCACCGCGCTGCCCGGTCTGGTCCCCACCGTCAGCATCAACGGCGTACGCTACATCGACGGTGGAGTGCGCTCCCCGGACAACGCCGACCTTGCCTCGGGCTATGCGCACGTCGTGGTGCTCTCGCCGTTGGGCGGAAGGAGTGGGACACCACCGGAAGGCCAGTTCGAGGGCCTACGCAGACTACCGGGCACGGACCTGGCAAGCCAGGTCGAGGCCCTGCGCAAGCAGGGCAGCCACGTCGAGGTGATCACACCGGATGCCGATTCCCGAGCCGCGATGGGCACGAACCTGACGGATCCCGCGACCCGCATCCCCTCCGCTCGTGCCGGTCTCGCCCAAGGCAAGCAGGAAGCTACCCTCGTGACGTTCCTCTGACGATTGCAAGCCGACGCCCCGCGCTACACCGTCATAGGTGAAGAGCCGGTGCAACGGGCACCCTGGGCTGGCCCCGTGTTCGCCAATGTCACGTGAGCGCTTCCGCCGCCAACCCGTACCGCTACCACTCGTCGGCCAGGTCCCGGCAGGTCAGCCACTGAGCACACCGTCGGGCGCGACGGGGGCCGCGAGGAGCTCCGAGACTACCCTCCGCCGAAGGAGCGGATGAAGAAGCGCCCGATCGCCACCAACACATTCGACACATCGAGCCAGGTGACCACGTGAGCCTGGTCCTCGCGCCCGACCTCCACCTCCTCGGCATACGTCCCGCCAGGTGGGAGAGGTTCGGCGGGCTCGGACGGCGTCCCAAGACCGGCTGGGTCGGAGTGCGACGCCGTGTCGATGAGACCTGCCTCGGGTGCCGCTGACACCAGCTGCACCGGGTTCCACCAAGTAGGCGGCTGACCAGGCTGGGGCATCACCTCGGCGATGGATGAAGGTATCGGCTTCCTCATCCGAATCAGGCTAGCATGAGCTGGTCAATTCCACCAACGTGGGATAGGAAGCGCCATTGGACGCACGAGTTCAGGCTCACGCCGACGCGGTGGGGTGATCCCGCCTGCTCAGCATCTCGATGGTCACCTCGAGCGCGTCGAGGGCGTGGCGAATCCGGGCCAGCGCATCCTCCACCCGATCCCCCGGCAGCGCGACGTAATTCTGCCAAAGGCGGCCGGTGCGGATCTGCGTGATTCGCCCCACCTCCGCGTAGGCGGTCTCGAGATCGACGCAGAGGCGCTCCATGCCCGGCATGGACTGCAGCTGCGCCCTGTTCCTGTCCCACGCCCTGGTCCGGAGCAGCTTGTCGGGCAGCCGTGTCCTTCCGAGCGCTTCGTCAATGTGCCCCTCGGCGTCGCCGAGCTCTGCTGCCAATAGACGCAGGACCGCAAGGGGCTGCGACTCCGGCGACGAATCCCCGGCTCGCGCCCCGGAGCGCAGAAGTCGACGCCACCACGCGAACAGATCGGGCATCGTCAGCCCAGGCTAGCATCCCCCCGGAGCTTGCTGCTTGACCTCGACCTCTGCCCTTCAGTCGAGCACCGTCGAGTCAGGACCTGCCAACGGATGGCCGGGTGAGCCGGACACGGGGTGCCCCGCGCTGATTTCGCCGTCAGTCGAGCGGAAGGGAGGCGGCGAGCGGCTCAAAACCGCCGTCGACCTCGACGTCCGCAACGTGGGCGATGTCCGCCGACGACCGCCCAACGTGCAGCTGGTAGGTTCCGCCGTCCACGTACCAGCCGGCCCGCCCGTGGTGGAGCGGTCCGTCGTGCATGTGGGCGGCAGGATTGTGCCGGCGGCTCGCCAACTCCCGCCAGGCCTCGTCGACGACGTCGTAGTAGGCGAAGGAGCGCTCGCCCAGCTCGAGAGTGACAGTCACCGACTCGCCCGGATCCAGGTGCACCTTGGCGAAGGCCCTGAGCTCCTTCTCGGCTCGGAGATGTCGCTCCGGTGAGCCCGTGCCACCTCCGGGCGGCGCAACGTAGAGCTGCACGACCTCCGAGCCCCGCCGGGTCCCCGTGTTGGTCACCGGGACCTCGACCCGCAGCCGCTCGCCGGGAGCCAGGCGCGAGCTCGAAAGGTTCGGCTTGCCGATCTCGAAGGACGTGTACGAAAGCCCGTGGCCGAAGGGGAAGCGCACCGGCAGCCGGCGCGCCTCGTACCAGCGGTAGCCGATGAGGAGGCCCTCGCCATAGCGGATCTCGCTGCTCTCACCGGGGAAGTTGCCGTAGGCGGGCGAGTGCTCGAGCAGGAGCGGCAGGGTGGTGGGCAGCCGGCCACCCGGCTCGGCCTCGCCGAGGAGCACGTCGACGAGGGCGTTGGCGAGCTCCTGGCCGGCGAACCACGTCTGCAGGACGGCGCCAGCAGCATCAGCCCACGGCATGGTCACGGGCGACCCGGTGTTGACGACCACCACGGCGTCGCGCGTCGTCCGGACGATCCGCCAGACCAGATCGTCCTGCCTACCGGGCAGGTCCATCGATGCGCGGTCGGCGCCCTCGGTCTCCACCGTCGAGTCGGTGCCGACGATGACGATGACGGCGTCGGCACCCTGGGTCAGGGCCGCAGCCCGCTCGATGCCTGCCTCATCCTCTCCGGCCTCGTACATGATCTCGACGCCGTCGCCCAGACGCCGGCGAAGCGCCTCCAGTGGTGAGAGGAGGTAGTGGGGCACGACGGTGGCGCTGCCGCCGCCCATGATGCCCGGATGCTCGGCGTTGCGCCCCAACACGGCGACCCGATGCAGCGCCCCGGCCGCAAGCGGCAGGACCCCGCGGTTGGCGAGCAGCACCGCCGCCTCGGACGCGACCCGGCGCGTCACCTCGCGATCCTCCGGCCGGTCCACCGGCTGCTCGTCCCGGGGCTCGTCGTCGAGTGCTCCGATATCGTCGAAGACGGTGAGCATGCGCCGTACCTTGGCGTCCAGCTCCGCCTCCTCCACCAGCCCAGAGCGGACCGCCTCGGCCAGCTCCCCACCAAAGGCGCGCTCCGGTCCCGGCATCTCCAGATCCAGTCCGGCACGGGCGGCGTCGACGGTCTTCGCCAATCCGAACCAGTCGGTCATGACGAAGCCCCGAAAGCCCCACTCCCCGCGGAGGATGTCGCGCAGGAGGCGCGGGGTGTCGGGCACGTGCGTGCCGTTGACCCGGTTGTAGCTGGTCATCAGAGCCAGCACTCCCGCCACCTTGACCGCGTGCTCGAAGGGAAGCAGGTAGAGCTCGCGCAGGGTGCGCTCATCGATCTCGGATGAGCTGGTGTAGCGCTCGAACTCCGTCTCGTTGCCGACCAGGTGCTTGACCGTGGCGATGACGCCCTGGTCCTGCACACCCCGAATGTAGGCGACGGCGAGCTTGGCGGTGAGCAGCGGGTCCTCGGAGAACGCCTCGAAGTTGCGCCCCCAGAGCGGGTGCCGGTGCAGGTTGACGGTAGGCGCCAGCAGCACCCGGGCGCCCTTGTCGCGGGCCTGGCGGGCGACCACGGCGCTGGCCTCCGCAACCAACCCGGGATCCCAGGTGGCACCGAGGGCTGTCGCCGAGGGGATGCAGATCGAGGGCGTCACCGAGTGGAAGCTGTCCGTCTCGCCCCGCACGCCGTTGGGACCGTCGGTGAACTTGACCGAGGGAATGCCCAGCCGCGGGAGCGCAGCGGTATGCCAGAAGTCGATGCCCGCCGTGAGCGAGGCCTTCTCACCGAGCGTCAACTCAACCACGAGCGCAGGGATGTCACGGGCAGGGCCCGTGCTGGATCGGGGCTCGTCGATACCCGCCACCTCTCCCCTACTCGGAGGGCGCAGCGGCAGCGGCCTCGGCCTTCTCTTTCCGCTCGCTCTTCTCGCGCCGGGTGGACTTGGAGACCATCTGCATCTTGATCTCGCCATCGACCAACTCGACGACGACGGTGTCGCCGGGGCCGTGCTTGAGCCGGAGCAACTCCTCGGAGAGCGGATCCTCGATCACCTTCTGGATGACCCGGCGCAGCGGCCGGGCACCGTAGACCTTGTCGAAGCCCTCCTCGACGATGCGGTCCTTGGCCTCGTCGGAGACGGTCAGCTGCAGCTCCTGGACGGCCAGGTGGGCAGCGACACGGGCCACCATCAGATCGACGATCTGGCGCATCTGAGCGTGATTGAGCCGCTGGAAGACGACCACCGCGTCGACCCGGTTCAGGAACTCGGGGCGGAAGGCCCGCTTGAGCTCCTCCAGGATGCTGTCGCGCATCTTGGCGTGGTCCGCGTCGATGGCACGGTCAGCCGACATCGCCGGCTGGAAGCCGAGCGAGAGATTGCTCTTGAGGCTGGCGACGCCGAGGTTGCTGGTCATGATCACGATGGTGTTGGCGAAGTTGACCGCCTTCCCCTTCGCATCGCTCAACCGGCCGTCCTCGAGGATCTGCAGCAGCATGTTGAAGACCTCGGGGTGGGCCTTCTCGATCTCGTCGAAGAGGACGACGCTGTACGGACGGCGGCGCACCGCCTCGGTGAGCTGACCGCCCTCGTCGTAACCGACATAGCCGGGAGGCGAGCCGACCAGACGCGCGGTCGAGTGCCGCTCCATGAACTCGCTCATGTCGAGCCGGATGATGGCGTCCTCGTTGTCGAACAGGAAGGCCGCCAGCGAGCGGGCCAGCTCCGTCTTGCCCACCCCGGTGGGCCCGAGGAACATGAACGAGCCGATCGGCCGGCGGGCGTCCTTCAGCCCGGCGCGGGCACGCCTCACCGCCTGCGAGATCACCTTGACCGCCTCGTCCTGGCCGATGAGCCGCTTGTGGATCTCCGCCTCCATCTGGAGCAGCTTGGTGGTCTCCTCCTCCACCAGCCGGGACACGGGCACACCGGTCCACGAACTGATGATCTCGGCGATGTGCTCCTCGGTGACGTCGGGCACGGTGGCGCCGAGCTTGTCCCGCCAGGCCATCTCCTCGGAGACGTACTTCTCCTTGAGCTTCTTCTCGTTGTCCCGGAAGTTGGCCGCGGTCTCGTAGTCCTGACCGGCGATGGC
>JBEKGP010000009.1:0-45822 GCA_050012735.1 Candidatus Dormibacteria bacterium | reverse complement strand
CCGAACCAGAGGACCGCGACGCTGGAGAGGTTCATGATCCCCATCAGCGCCGGCATGGCCAGCACGAAGATCCGGTTGACCCGCAGGCCGGTCGCGGTGAGGCTGGCGTTGGCGGTGGCGAAACGGCGCTCCTCGTCCTCGGTGCGGACGAAGGCGCGGATCACCCGGACGCCGGTGATCTGCTCGCGCAGCACCTGGTTGATCCGGTCGATCTTCACCTGCATCGACTTGAACTGGGGCACGGCGACGAACAGCATGGTGAGCACCAGCACGGCCATGAGGGGCACCGCCACCACCAGGAGGAGGGAGAGGGTGGCGTCCTCGTGGATGGCCATGATCACGCCCCCGACCATCATGATCGGCGCCGCGACCATGAGCGTCAGCGCCATCTGCAGGAAGATCTGGATCTGCTGGACGTCGTTGGTGTTACGCGTGATCAGCGAGGCAGTGCCAAAGCTGTTCATCTCGCGCGCTGAGAAGCGCATGACCCGCGAGAAGACGGTGGCGCGCAGGTCGCGGCCCACCCCCATCGACGTGCGCGAGGCGAAGTAGGTGGCGATGACCGCGGCCACCCCGCTCAGCAGGGTGAGCGCCAGCATCCAGGCACCGGTGCGCCAGATGTACCCGACATCGCCCACGGAGATGCCCTTGTTGATGATGTCGGCGGTGAGGTTGGGGAGGTACAGACCGAGGACCGTCTGGATGACGATCAGCACGAGGACGATCGACACCTGCAGCCGGTAGAGGCGAAGGCGGGTCAGCATCATGCGGACCAGGGTCACGGGCGGAGCCTCCGAGGTCGCCCCGTCGCGGGCGGGTGGGGCTCGGGTCGAGTGGAGGGATCAGGAGAGGTGGTGGCTGCGGTCATGTCCTACATGCACTGTACCATTCTTGCCCAGCAAGATAAAGGTCATGTAGGGGATTCGTCACCCAGCACCTGGCCAGGCCGGCGTCGCGACCAGGCGATCAGGGCCACGCCGGCCAGGGCGATCACCACCAGGCCGAGCGCGATGGTGATGAGCCACTTGCCGGTGAGGCTGCCGCCCGAGTAATTGGGGATGGTCGGCTCCGCCTGGAGGCGGTGCACGTAGAGCCCCTCGCTGGTGCCCGCCCAGATGGCCGGAGCGGCGCCCGAGGCATCCGCGGCCAGGCTTAGCACGTCATCAGGGAGCCCGGGATCCGCGCGCACCCAGTCGTCGCCGCCGTCCGAGGTGAGCAGGGTCCCGTACCCGGCGGTCCCGATGTAGACGACATCGCTCACCGCAGCCGTGTTGAAGCCGGCGATCGAGGTGACCGCCGGGGTTCCGGTGATCAGGGTCGCCGGCAGGAGCGCCAGCGAGACCGACCAGCCGCCGCTCGCGTCTCGCCGCCACACCGTCCCTCCGGTGCTGACCGCGACCACGAAGCCCGGCACGGCGAGGGGGGCGGCGATGAGGTGGGCGCCCGATCCGAGCTCGGGACCACCCGGGTCGCGGCGGGCGGCTCCGCCGCCCTCGGCGACCATCACCTCCCCGGCGGCATTGATGGACCAGGTGCGCGCACCGGTGGTGACCGTCGCGGGGGCCGCCGGAGGCGGAGCGGCAGCCGCGACGAATCCATTGGCCGTCTGGACCATAGCCGCGCCCCCCACCAGAGCGGTGACCCGGCCCTGGACCACGGCCACGCTCGTGACGTTCTGCCCCGGGAACGCCGCCAGCTGCCACCACGGACCATCGGCCTGCGCCGGCATGGCTGCGGCCGAGGTGAGGGCCAGGGCGGCGAGGGGCCCGGCGACGAGCAGCCGAGCCCGACGCACCGCCCACCGGCGGGGCGGCTCAGACCCGGTCAGGGGCGTCTCGTCGACCTTGCGAGCATCATCAATCCCCGGACGATCCACAGGCCCCCGATGACGATGAGCCCCCAGGGGACGTAGTAGGCCCCGCCGGTGGCACTGCTGGAGGCCGCGCTGTAGGTGCCCAGGGTGATGACGATCCCGACCACCAGGATCACCGTGCCGGTCACGGTGGTGCTGATGCCCCGCCGGCGGAGGTAGGCCCCTCCCATGGGTCCCATGCGACCCCTCATCCCCATCATGGGATAGCCCATGCCCCGGTAACCCGGGCCCGGTCCGTAAGGTCCCTGCCCGTAGGGAGCGGGGCCGAAGCCCGGCGGGCCGGGCGTTCCGGCGGCGTTCGGTGGCATGCCGTAGGGCGACGGCGGAGGGCCGGCGGCGTCGGGCGGCGCCCCGAAGGGCCCCGGCTGAGGGGCCGCGCCCGGACCGGGCGCGCCCCAGGGGGCGGGCGTGGGATCGGGCGGAGGGTAGGCCGAGGCCGGCTCGCTCCCGGGCGGTGGGGTGATCGGTGGCGTGTTGCTGGGATCCGGCGTCCACGGCGTGTACCAGCTGGACTGGTCACCCAGGGGGGACGGCGAGCTGGGGTCCGGGTTTCCGGAGGATCCGGGATCCGTGGGGGGGTAGCCTGACTGGGTCATCCGGCCGTCTCCGCTTCGCAGGGATGGAGGGATCGAGCATACCGGTTCGCGCGGCTTGTCACCGCCCGGCGCGAGGGAGTGGTCGCGTGCCAGACTTCTTCGCATGGATCGCATCGGCGTCGCACTGATCGGGTACGGCCTGGCCGGCCAGGTCTTCCACGCACCGCTGGTGGCCGCGGACCCCGGTCTCGAGGTGCGCGCCATCGTCACCGCCAACTCCGAGCGGCGTCAGAGAGCGCAGCGCGACTTCCCCGAAGCCCGCCTTCTCGCCACCGCCGACGAGCTCTGGAACGACACCAGCGGGATCGGTCTGGTGGTGGTGGCCACCCCCAACCACCTCCACGCGCCTCTGGCGATCGCCGCCCTGGGTCTGGGGCTCGCGGTGGTGGTGGACAAGCCGATGGCGCTGAGCACGGCGGAGGCGGGGACGATGCTGGAGGCGGCCGAGCGCGCCGGCGGCGTGTTCGCGGTCTTCCAGAACCGGAGGTGGGACAGCGACTTCCTGCTGTTGCGCGAGATGGTCGAGAAGGATCGGCTCGGGGGCCTGTTCCGCATCGAGAGCCGCTTCGAGCGCTTCCGTCCGGAGGTCAACACGAAGTCCTGGCGGGAGGAGATCTCCTCGGCAGCCGGAGGCGGCCTGCTCATGGACCTCGGTGCTCACCTCATCGACCAGGCGCTGCTCCTCCTCGGACAGCCTCGCGGCGTGTACGCGGAGATCGCTGCGGCGCGCCCCGGGGCGGTCGCCGACGACGACTGCTTCCTCGCCCTCGAGTTCCAGGGCGGCGCCCGGGCCCACCTCTGGATGAGCGCCCTCGCCCCGTCGACCGGGCCTCGCTGGCGCGTGTGGGGCGGCCGTGGGGCCCTCGAGGTCTGGGGGCTGGACCCCCAGGAGCCGTACATCGTGGGCGGGGGACGACCCGGCGATCCCGACTATGGGCAGCCCGACGGCAGCCAGCGTGCCGTGTTCACCCAGGGCGGCGATGACGGCCCGGGACGCGAGGTGCCGCTGCTCGCCGGACGGTACGGCGACTTCTACGCGGGCATGGCGGCGGCGGTCCGCGGGGAGGCACCGGTCCCGGTGCAGGCCCAGGCCGGGTGGGACGTGCTCGCGGTGATCGAGGCGGCGCGCAAGAGCGTGGCCACCGGCACCATCGTCAAGCCCGACCCCAGAGACTGACCCCGGCGCGACCGGCCGGTCAGAAGCCATAGAGGCCGGGCAGGACGGCGAGGGTCACCACGACGTCGGCCACGCCGTGGACCACGATCGCCGGCCAGATCGAGTTGGTCTTCTGGGTGACCCACCCGAGGACGAAGCCGAGCAGCATGGTCAGCGGTACGAAGGGGGCGATCGGCCCCTGGTAGACGATGGCGAGGTGAGCGAGCCCGAAGACCACCGCCTGGCAGGCGTTGGCCACGAGCGGTGAGGTGAGCCGCTCCAGGCTGCCGAGCAGCAGGCCGCGGAACTGGAGCTCCTGGGCCGCGCCCTGGAGCATGTTGGCGGGGACCAGCCAGGGGGCGTCACGCAGCACCGCAACGAGCGGGAGCCCCTCGCGCCCGAGCAGGGATGCAGGGATCAGCAGGAACACCAGGAAGAAGAGCACGGTGCCCCCCACCCCGAAGGCCACGGCGCCCCACCCGAGATGGAGCAGCCGGAGCCGGGGGTGATCTCGGCGCAGCACCAGCCAGACCAGGCCGAGGATCACGGCGGTCACCCCGCACCAGGCCACCGAGGCGTTGAGGTTGGCCTGGTCACCGCTCTGCTGGACGCCCACCTGGCCGAGCAGGGCGGGCGCCGCGAGGAACGCGGACCAGCCGAGGGTGATCGCGACCAGGCTGACCAGGATGAGGCGGGCGCGAGCCAGGCCGGGCACCACCAGGGAGACGGCGAGGAGGCCGAGGGCGACACCGCTGGTCCGGAGCGTGTAGGGGTCGAGGCCGTTGGGGTCGCTGTAGAGGTTGGGAGTCAGGACCACCACACCGAGGGCCACCGCGGCGATCACAAGCGGGACGAGCGGGCCCCAGGCGGCCCGATCGGCGGGCACGGGTTCGGGGTCAGCCGGCGGTGGTGCGGACATCTCGCCAGCGCTCGATGACCTCGTCAACGCCGAGCCCGGGCCTGCCCGCGGCCTCGGCGAGCGAGGTGTTGGCCGCGGGCACGACCTCGACGCCGATCAGGCGATGGCACGCGATCAGGAGGTCCATGTCGTCCTCGGCTATAGGCGCGACCGCCATCATCCCGCGCATCACCACCCAGTCGCGGGTGACCCTGTAGCCCAGACCGATCAGCTTGCGGCCGGCCACCGCGACGTCGCTGAATCCCGGGCACCAGCCACCCTCGACGCGGCCGGTGGCGGCGCTCACGCCGAATCCGGCGAGGGCGGTGCGGAACCAGGCGCCGAGCGAATCGTTCATCCAGTCGAGGGGCATGCCGCGCTCGGGAGGGGGCACCCCGACCGCGCAGAGGCCCATCCAGCCCGGTCCGCCGATGACGAAGGTGCCCCCGGCCGGGCTGGTGGCCAGCCCGGGCAGCCCGGGGAGGGCTCGGACGGCGGCCAGAAGATCGAGCTTGCGGGCCAGTCCGGCGCCGACGGCCACCCTGCGCACCGTGGTGCGGAGTTGCACGGCGACCGTCCCCGGCTCCCCGGCGAGATGGAGGGGCAGCTCGGGCAGTTCGCCGATGGCGCTCTCGGCGGTGACCTCGGCGACCCGGACCGCCCCGGCGGCTGGCCGGGCGGGCGCGGGCTGGGCCACGGCGTCGAGCTGCTCCGCACTCACCAGACGGACGGTAGCGCAGCTCGGCGCCCCGGCCGGCGCCGGAAATGACAGGATTGCGAGCCGTGCCCGATCTCACGCTGGTGCCCGACCGCCACGTCCACACCGAGTGGTCGTGGGACGCGGCTCATGGCGAGATGATGGCCACCTGTGCCCGCGCGGTCGAGCTGGGCCTTCCCGCCATCGCCTTCACGGAGCACGCCGACTTCAACGCCTGGATGCCGTGCGCCGCCGGCGAGGACGCGTCCGCGGGGGCAGGGTCCCGGAAGGACCCCGGAGCGGCGGGAGGGCCGGCGGCCCCCAGCCGCTGGGACTGGTCGCAGGGGCGCATCCCCGGACATAAGTGGCCGGTGCGGACGCCGGTCAGCCCCTCCCGGAGTGGATACCTCGACATTGCCGGCTACTGGGAGGCGATCGACCGGTGCCGGGCCGCCTACCCGGACCTCCGCATCGAGTCCGGCGTCGAGCTGGGCGAGCCCCACCTCTTCCCCGACCAGATCGCGCGGCTGCTCAGCCACCGCCCGCTCGACCGCCTCCTCGGGTCGATGCACTGCATCGAGGTCGAGGGGGAGCTCGTGGACATGAGCGTTCCGGAGATGCTCGCGCCGGAGCACGCGGCCCGCCGATTCCGCCGCTACCTGGTCGCCACCCTCGAGCTGGCGGAGAGCTCCGCCCCCTTCGCCATCCTCACCCACCTCGACTATCCCAAGCGGTACTGGCCACACGCGACGCTCAGATTCGACGAGCGTGATTTCGAGGAGGAGTACCGAGCCGTCATGGTCGCGCTGGCCCGGAGCGGGCGAGCCCTGGAGGTCAACAGCAGCCGGGCCATGGGCCCGCCGCGAGGCCCCTGCCCCGGGCCGCTGCCGCTCCGCTGGTGGCACGAGGCGGGCGGCGAGGCGATCAGCTTCGGCAGCGACGCCCACCGTCCCGAGGATCTGGCCGCCGGGCTCTCCGACGCGGCCGCGGTCGCCGAGGCGGCCGGCTTCCGCCCCGGGGACGATCCCGTCGAGCTCTGGCTCCGGGCCTGAGCGCTCCGCGGCGTTCACCGTCCGAGCGCCCGGTTCGGTCCGGTGCCGTACGGCCCTATCGCCCCGGGGCAGGAAGAACATCATGAGCCGGGGGGCGCACGCCAGCTCTCAGGAGGGCCTGATCATGGTCACCGCCGACACCGACTTCGAGATGGGGATCCCCGCCGACCAGCGCCAGTCGGTCGCGCAGGGTCTTTCCCGGCTGCTCGCCGACACCTACACCCTCTACCTGAAGACCCACAACTACCACTGGAACGTGACCGGGCCGATGTTCTCGTCCCTGCACCTCATGTTCGAGACCGAGTACCTGGAGCTGGCCCTGGCGGTGGACGAGATCGCGGAGAGGATCCGCGCCCTCGGCGTTCGCACCCCCGCCTCGTATCGCGAGTTCTCAGCCTTGGCCACGATTACGGAGGATGCCGACATCCCGGACCACACCGAGATGATCCGGCGGCTGGGCAAGGATCAGGAGGCGGTGGTGCGGGTGGCCCGCGAGGTCTTCCCCGTCGCCGAGGTGGCCCACGACCAGTCCAGCCTGGACCTGCTCACCCGGCGGATGCAGATCCACGAGAAGACCGCCTGGATGCTCCGCAGCCTGCTGCAATGAGGCCCGGGGGCCCAGACCTGGTCCCCTCGCGGGGATCGAGGCCTGGGCTCTCTTTCCGAGGCGGTCCGATGAAGCGGTTCTAGGTCCGAGTGCCGGGGCGGCGCCGTGCCTTCGATCTGGTGGTAACGACAATCACTGGAACCAGCCCTCAACATCGACGATGGCGTTGATGGAGCCCTTGTCATTGAAGAGGTTGAGATCGCCCGCCGAGGCACCGGTGGTGGCCAGTTTCACGATGGACAGGTTGGGGGTGTTCTCACCCGAGCCCACGTTGAGATCGCTGGCGTTGGGCAGCGAGACGTCGGAGGGATAGAGGGTGAAGAAGGTGTATGCGGTGCCGAAGACCGCGGTGACGTTGGCGATCACCGCCACCGGCGGGGAGCTGCCTCCCGCTGCCGGCAGTCCGTCCACCCCGGCCACCGGGACGGTGAGGGTGTCGCCCGCGCCCAGGGTCTCGCCCGAGCATTCGGTGCTGTAGCCGATGTCGGCGCCGCGGGTGTCACAGAGGCGCAGGGGGCTGATGGCGTAGTAGTAGGCGCCCTGGGAGGCTTCGCTGCCGTTGCCGAACCAGCCGTTGACGTCGAGGATGAAGTTGATGGCCCCCTGGTTGTTGTAGACGCAGACGTCCTGCTCGGGTCCGAGGGGCACGATCACCCGGTTCGGCAGGTTGTAGCCGGCCGTCACGTTGAGGTTGGAGAAGGCGGGGTATCCGGTCGGGCATTGGTCGGAGCTGTTGGGCGGCACCACGCTGAGGAAGGTCCCGGCCGAACCGAAGACGGCGGTGAGGTTGAGGGCCACCGCCTCCGCGGTCCCGTTGGTGGGGACCGAGGCGGTGCAGGAGGGGTTGCCGGTCGGGCAGCCCGAGACCACCACCCGGGTCCACTGGTTGGCCCCCAGGAGGTTGTCGCTGCCGGTCCCGGAGCACGCGGTCCCGGTGCCGTTGCGGGTGTCGCAGACGCGCAGCGGAGCGATGGGGTGGAAGAGGCCGGGCACCGAGGAGGAACCGGAGGGGGCGGCGAAGTAGCCCTGGACGTCCACGGCCACGTTGATCGAGCCCTGCGAGTTATAGATCGCGACCTGGCCCCCGGCCCCTAGGGGAACCACCACCAGGTTGGCCTGGTTGAGCCCGGCATTGACATTGAGATTGGAGGCGGTGGGCACAGCCTCGCCGGCGGGGAAGACGGTGAGGAAGGTGTTGGCCGTGCCGGAGATGGCGGTGACGTTGAGCACCACCGACTGGGCGTCCGACGGCACCGACTGGCCCTGGGGGCCACCCACCCCGGTGACCTGCGCGTCGAGGGTACCGCCCTGGCCGATGGGGTGTCCCGAGCACTCCGTGCTGTACCAGGTGACCGCGACACTCCGCGTGTCACACACCCGGAACGGCTGCAGCGCCGTGTAGGCACTGCCCGCCTGGTAGTCGTAGGAGGAGGCAGCGCTGAAGAAGGTGCTCGGGTGGTTCTGGGCGGTGACGGTGTCGATACCCAAAGTTGACGTCGCGGACGACGCCGTGTAGGTCAGGTTCACCTGGCCGAGGGAGTTGGTGACGCACCGGACCGGCGACGCCGTCGGTGATTGGGACGTCAGCGTCGCGGGGCTCCCCGAAGTGCATGCGGTGACACCCGCCGCGGGCGAAGTTCCGACCGCCGTCACTGAGCCGCCTGGCGACGCCGTGGTCGAGAGCCAGAGCAGGACCGACGCGTCGGGCTCCGGGGCGGCGCCGGCGAGCGCCTCGACGGTGAAGGCGACCTGCTGGCCCGTGGTCAGGCTGGCACTCGGGGCGATGGTCGAACCGGTGCTGAACGCATAGCTGGTCACCGGCGAGAACTCATACACGGCGGTGCTGGTCACGGTGGAGTCGACGGAGTCGGTCCCGGTTAGGATGTCGCGCCCCCCCCAGACGGGGTACGGGGTGCCGTTGTTGCTGCCGCCGTCGTTAGGCGGCAAGTAGGTGACGTCGACGGCGTGTAGCTCCGGCGAGCCGCCGGTCGGCGTGCAGCTGCTGCTCGCCGGGAAGGTTCCTGGCAGCGGGGTTCCCCCCACGTTGGCGGATCCGCCCGCGGCCGATCCGTTCGTCGCATCCACGGGCGGCACGTCGTTGGTGGCGAGGCTGAGGGTGATGCTCTCGCCGGTTTGGACTTGGCCAAGCGAGTTCTTCTCCTGGACACAGATCGTGACCGGCACCGTGGGCGTGAGGGAATCGGGGGCGGCGATCGGATTGGGTGAGAAGACGATCTGATTGCCGGCCGTGGCCCCGACCTGACTGAACGTGACGCCCGCCCATCCGGCCGCGATGAGGGCGGACGCGACAGCGCCGCCCAGCAGCCTGTGACTCTTCATGAGTGGCAAAAACCTCCAGCAGCCGCCCACGGCGGCACCCCCCGATCCAATTAGGTCCCATGACCATAGCCCTTCCTGACCGGGGACTCCCATCCCCAAAACAGGTCGAACGCCCCCCCAATGCCGGACGGCTCGAGCTGGTCGGCCGTGTCGTCGCGGTCCGACCCCCGCGCCGGGGCGCGACCGGATACGCTGCGCGTGCTCGATCCGTATCCGAGGGAGGCCCGGTCATCAGCGTCACCATTCTCATCGGCGGCCAGTGGGGCGACGAGGGCAAGGGAAAGGTCATCGACCTGCTCGCGGGCTCGGTGGACATGGTCGTGCGCTCCCAGGGCGGTGACAACGCCGGTCACACCGTGGTTGTGGACGGTCAGACCTTCAAGTTCCGGCTGATCCCCAGCGGCATCCTCTCGCCCACCACCACCTGCGTCATCGGCCATGGGATGGTGGTCAACCCCAAGTCGTTCCTCGCCGAGCTCGACGAGCTCCACGCGCACGGGGTCAACACCGACAACCTGGTGATCAGCGATCGGGCTCACATGGTGATGCCGTATCACCCCGTGTTCGACCGGCTGGGCGAGCAGCAGCGCGGCGACGACCGCCTCGGCACCACGCATCGGGGTATCGGCCCCGCCTACGAGGACAAGGTGCGCCGAGTCGGATTCCGGGTCGGTGACCTCACCAAGCCGGTGTTCCTCGAGAAGAAGCTGCGCTTCGTCCTCCGGCTCAAGAACGAATCGCTGACTCGCCTCTACGACCACGAGCCGTTCGACGAGCGGGCGATCCTCGACGAGTACCTCGAGTACGCCGAGCGTCTGGGCCCGCGCATCCGCGACATCTACCCGATCATCCAGGGGGCGCTCCGCGAGGATCGCCGGATCCTCTGCGAGGGCGCCCAGGGGGCGATGCTCGACCTGGACCTGGGTACCTATCCCTACGTCACCTCCTCGGCTCCGACCGCCGGAGGGGCGCTCACGGGGAGCGGCATCCCGCCGTCCAAGGTCACCCGGACCATCGGCGTGTTCAAGGCCTACACCACCCGGGTCGGCTACGGCCCCTTCCCCACCGAGCTGGAGGGAGCCCTGGGCGAGCTGATCCGCGAGGTCGGGAGCGAGTTCGGCACCGTGACCGGCCGGGCACGCCGGGTGGGATGGTTCGACGCCGCCGTCGCGCGCTACTCGGTCAACACCAACGGCATCGACTCGATGGCGATCACCAAGGTGGACGTGCTGGACCAGATCGAGACCGTCCGGATCGCGACCGGCTACCTGAGCAAGGGAGAGCACTGGGATCACCCCATGTCCAACATCTCCCACCTCAAGCACGCCGAGCCCGTGTACGAGGAGATGCCCGGCTGGCTGACGTCCACCAGGGATTGCCGGCGGTTCGAGGACCTGCCCGCCGCCTGCCAGGCGTACGTCGAGCGCCTGGGCGAGCTGGCCGGTGCCTCGGTGGACGTGGTTTCGGTCGGTCCGGATCGGGAGCACACCCTGGTCCGACGCTCCATGGTCTGAGTTATCCTGGCCCGACTTGCCGGCCGTCGCCGCCGGCACGGGCGGGGATGCTCCCTGCGCCACGCCTCTTTTGCCCGCCCTTTGGAAGCCATTCGGATCGCCACCGCCATCAGGAACCTGAACTCGCCACACCACCGGCTGCGGCCCAGACGGCTTGCGGCACCCCTGGTGGCTGGAGCCGCCGCGCTCCTCCTCACCGCTGCGCTGTCCGGACCTGCCGGCGCGGCCGGCTGGGCGCCCGCGGGGAGCCTCCCGGGGCTTGGAAGCGGGGAGATCTGGCAGGTCGCGTTCGCTCCGCAGGACCCGCTGCTCGCCGCCGCCGCGACCGACAACGGCGTCTACATCAGCCTCGACGGGGGCAGCACGTGGTCCTCCTCCGGGCTCCGCGGCTCCCGGGCCTGGGCTGTCGCCTTCGGCGACCAGGCCGGCCACGGGGTGGCCCTCTACGCCGGTCTCGCGGACGCCGGCATGCGGGTGTCGACGGACAGCGGCACCTCTTGGTCGAACGTCTCCGCCGGCCTGCCGAACCTGGACGTGAGGGACATCGCGGTGACCACCGGTGGGCTGGCCGCCGGCACCGACGACGGGGTGGCCCTCTCTGCCGCCGGCGCGACCTGGTATTCGGGCGGGCTGGCCGGCGACAGCGTCAGCGCCCTGGCGGGGATCTCCGGCCCCTCGGGGCCCGTGTTCTTCGCGGGGGTCGACTATCCGAACACTGGGTCGGCCTTCCTCTACCGGCGCAACCCCACCGGCGGCCAGTGGCAGCCGATCAGCTCCGGGCTGCAGTCCGGGGACGTCGTGAGCTCGATCAGCATGGGCCCGACCACGGCGACGATCACGACCAACCCCGTCCTGGTCACCACGGCCAAGGGGACGTTCCGCTCCGGGGACGGGGGCACGTCCTGGACCGCCAGCACCGGCATCCCCCAGAACACCTATCTCACCGACGCCACCTTCAGCCCGCTCGATCCCAACCTCGTCTACGCCGGAGCCGATGCCGGCGGGAGCAGCGGGGGCGGTCTCTTCCGCTCCACCGATGCGGGCCAGAGCTTCACCGCCGCCAACCAGGGCCTGCCGACGACCCACAGCGCCGGTGAGCCGGCGCGCCAGGAGGTGGAGAGCGTCGCGGTGTCCCCAGGGCAGCCGTACGCGACCGTGATCGCCGCGGTCGACCCCTATGGGGGTGACGCCTCCGTCTACCGGGAGGTGGATGCGGCCGCACCGTCGCCGCCGGTGCTGACGACCGCGGCGGCAGGCACCTCCACCCTCCCGGCATCCGGGGCCGGCACACCGACGCCGTCCGGCCGGGCCACCGGAGCCACCCCGACCCCGACCCCGGCTGCCAAGGGACCGCTCATCGGGCAGGTCCTGGGCGCCGCCTTCCACTTCCCGACCCCGCTCGTCTTCGAGCTGGCCCTGGTGCTGCTCGCCGCCGGCCTCTACATCCGGTGGAGACGCCACTACTACGTGGACGGGCCGCCCTAGCCGTGACGGCGCAGGGTGAGGACGCCGGGGCGCGCCGGTGGTTTCAGCGCCAGGTCGCCAACCGGGTCATCCGGCCGTTTGCCCTGACGCTTCTCCGGATCGTGTTCAAGGTGCGCATCGAGGGTCGCGTCCCGCGCGAGGCGTGCGTCATCGCGGCCCATCACAGCTCGTACTTCGACGGCCCCCTGCTGGGCCTCATCGACCGCCGTGTTCAGCCGATCTACAACCGGCGCTTCCTCGAGTCGCGCAGCTTCGGCTGGTTCTTTCAGGTGGTGGGCGCCATTCCCACGCGCACCGACACCCTGACGCGCGCCTGCGAGGTGATCCGGGCGGGCGGGGTGGTGTGGATCGCGACCGCCGGTTTCACCCCGGGCGAGGTGCAGAAGCGTCCCCGGCGCGGGGCGGCGCGCATCGTCCAGGAGACCGGCGCTCCACTGGTGCCGATGATCGTCCGCGGGCTCGAGGACATCGTGCACATCGGCGACATCCGGCCGCGGCACTTCCGCCGCCTGGTGCGGATCGTGCTCGGCCAGCCGCTGACGTTTCCCGAGGGCGCGACGGTCGCGGAGATCACCGACGCATGGCTGGCGAGCATCGCCGGCCTTATGGAGGCGTTCCCGGCGGCCCCTCGTCGCTAGCTGTGACCCCCACCCGGCGCCAGTGGCAGCCAGAAGGTGACCGTGGTCCCGGCGCCCTCGGCGCTGGTGATGGCGACGTCGCCACCCTGGGCGCGCACCAGCCCCTGCACGATGGAGAGCCCCAGCCCGCTGCCCCCCTCCTCGCGGGTGCGGGTCTTCTCACCACGATAAAAGCGCTCGAAGACATGGGGCAGGTCGGCAGCCGGGATGCCCGGCCCCTCGTCGTGGGCGTCGACGCGGGCACGGGCACCGTCCACGCGCACCGACCACACCTGGCGTGCCCCGGGTGCGTACTTGCAGGCGTTGGTGAGGAGGTTGCGGACGACGGTGGCGAGCGCCGCGCGGTCGCAGCGCACCATGACCGGGGATCCTGAGAGGTCTCGAACCACCTGCGGCGGCATCCCGGGCACGGCCTCGTCGAGCAGCCGGCCGAGCGCCGCCGCCAGATCGAGGTCCTCCGGCTTCTGCTGGCTGCGGGCGTCAACCCGGGCGAGGGCGAGCAGGTCGAGGACCAGCCCCCGAAGCCGATCCGACTCCAGGGCCATCATGCCGAGCGCGGCGTTCAGCGCCTCCGGGCTCTGGGCGGCGCCGCGCCGCAGCACGTCGATGTACCCGCCCAGAGCGGTGACCGGCGTCCGCAGCTCGTGCGAGGCGTCGGCGATGAACCGCCGCACCCGGCTCTCCGACTCGACCTGGGCGGCGAACGCCTCCTCGATCCGGTCCGCCATGTGGTCGAAGGCGCCGGCCAGCTGTCCGACCTCGTCCCCACGGGGAACCAGCCGGCTCCGGGCGCGCAGGTCGCCGCCGGCCAGCTGACCGGCGGTGTCGGTGAGACGGCGCAGTGGTCGAAGGGCGGCGCTGGTCAGGACCAGCCCCAGGATGAGCACCAGGAGCAGGAGGGCGCCACCTCCGATGGCAAGCCCCTCGACGTCGCCGGAGAGCACGTTGTCGATCGGGGTCATCGGCTCCGAGACCTCGACCACCGCGGTGGTGCGCACCAGCGTGGGGTCTTTCACCCCCACCGGGAAGCCGGCGACGAGATCCGAGCCGATGATCTCGTGCTGGCCGGACCCCTCGGAGAGGAGCGTGTCGAAGGGGCCCGGGTCGAGCTGCGGGGGATCGGCGCCGGCCGGGATGACGGCGCGCCGGACCCCCACGGGACCGAAGAGGGCGACGGTAACGGACTGGCCCGACGCCGAACGGATCAGGGTGGCCAGGGTCCGCACCTTGGCCGCGGACGTGATGGACGTCAGATCGCCACTCGCATACAGCTTCTGCGCCGCCAGCAGGTCGCCACTCAGAGCCTGAACCCGCCCGTCGATGAGGCTGCTACGGAGACTCAGGTACTGGAAGGTGCCGAGGCCGGCCAGGAGCACGGCGATGAGCACCAGATAGGTGAGGGTGAGCCGCCAGCGGAGGCTGCGCAGCGCCCGGCCGATGCGGCTCATGGGGTCACATCAGTCCTGCGCCACCCCACCGACCGCGTGCAGGCGGTAGCCGACTCCGCGCACGGTCTGGATGCGCTGGTGCTCCCCGTCGGCCAGCTTCTGGCGCAGGTAGCGGATGTAGACCTCGACGTTGTTCTCGTCGCCGAAGAAGTTGTGGCCCCACACCTCGTCGAGGATGCGCTGGCGGAGCATCACCTCGTCGGCGTGCACGGCGAGGTAATGGAGCAGGTCGTACTCGCGCACCGACAGGTCGAGCCGCCGCTCGCCGACGCGGACATCGCGGGTCGCGGTGTCGATGGAGAGATCGCCCACTTGAACCAGCCGGTTGAGGTCCGGGGTGCGCCGCCGGAGCACCGCCTTCACCCGGGCCAGCAGCTCCCCGAACTCGAAGGGCTTGACCAGGTAGTCGTCGGCGCCCAGCTCCAGCCCATGGATGCGGTCGGTGATCTCGTCGCGAGCGCTCAGGATGATGATCCCCCGCCGCGGCTCCCCGGCGATCGCCCGGCACAGCTCGAATCCGTCCAGCCGGGGCATCATCACGTCGAGGATCACCAGGTCCGGCTTGAACTCGTCGACGGCACGGAGCCCCTGGTGCCCGTCGCCCGCGGTGGCCACCTCGTAGCCCTCGTGGTGAAGGCCCAACGCGATGAAATCGGTGATCGCCGGCTCGTCGTCGACGACCAGGATGCGGCCGCGTTCGGTCATCTCGCGTTCGAGTATATGGGTCGACCGGTCCGCTCGCAGGGCCAGACGCTCGCTTCTCATCTACCTCTCAGCGCGGGCGAGCCCGATCCGGAGGCTACCGAAATCCGGTTGAGGGGGTTTCAGGAGCCGGGTCGTTAGACTGCCCGGAATGTCCTCCAAGGCAGCCGGCGCCGTCGCCTGGCTGAGCCGCCGCCCCGCCTGGGCCCGCCGCTCCGGCCCAATGGTCGCCGTGGGTCTCGGCTATGTCGTGGTGGTCGCCGGGATCATGATCTGGCGCGGCATCTCGGTCTCCCCCGACTACCTCCTGCTCATCTTCATCCCGGTGGCGCTCCTCAGCGGCCGGTTCTTCCGCTTCCTCGGGGACTGGGTGCCCTTCATCGCCATCTTCCTGGGCTGGGAGGCGATGCGCGGGATCGTCCACAACGACGGCATCGCACCCCAGGTGGCGAGCCTCGCCAACCTCGAGAAATGGCTCTTCTTCGGCCACGATCCCAGCCAGGTCCTGCAGCACGCGGTGAGCGGCACCACGCTGCACGTGCTGGCGGTGGCCGCGACCGTCGTCTACTTCTGCCATTTCGTGGTGCCGTTGCTGGTCGGGCTGGTGCTCTGGCTCAAGGACCGCGCCCAGTACCTGCGCTTTGTCACCGCGCTGCTCGGGATGTGCATGGTCGGGTTCGTCTTCTTCATGCTGGTGCCGACGGCGCCCCCCTGGTACGCGGCTCAGGATCACCTGCTGAGCGGGGTCACCGATCTGATCAACTCGCAGCACACGCTGCCGAGCGCCATCAGCCCCTTCTACAGCCTGCTCAACCCAAATTCGACCGCCGCCTTCCCCTCGCTGCACGCGGCCTTCCCGTTCCTCTGTTTCCTCTCGCTGCGGCGCGTCTACCCGCGCGGCTCGTGGATCCTGTTCGGCTGGTCGTGCCTGGTGTTCGTGAGCGTCGTCTTCCTCGGCGAGCACTACGTCGTCGACGTGATCGGAGGGATGCTGCTCGCCTCGGCCGCGTGGTGGGTGATGATGCGTTTCGTCGTGCCCCACGTCACCGTTCTGCGCACCGCCCGTCCGGTCCTCGAGGCTCAGGTCGGACCCGTGGAGCAGGTGGGTGCCTGAGCGCATCCGGCTCGGCGAAGGGCTGAGCGCCGCCGAGGCGCACAGCCACACCCTCGTCAGCGACGGCATGGTCACCGCGGTGGAGCTGGTGCGTGCCGCCGCCGCCATCGGGCTCTCGGTCATCTGCATCACCGATCACGACACCCTCTCCCCCCTCGAGGAGGCCACCGAGGTCGGGGCCGAGCTGGGCGTCGACGTGATCCCGGGCGAGGAGGTGACCTGCGCCTTCCCACCCGGCATCCACGTGGTGGGCCTCTTCATCGACCGGGCGATCCGGATGCACATGTCAGTGGAGGACACCGTCGACGCCATCCACGACGCCGGCGGCCTGGCGGTGGTGGCCCACCCCTTCATGCCCACCTGGTTCGCTTCGATCACCGAGGGCCGGCTCCGGCGCCTCCTGGAGCAGCGGACCATCGACGGGATCGAGGTCCGCCACACCGCCCCGGTGCTGCCCGGCACCTGGAAGCGGCTGGACGAGTTCTGCGCGGCGCACCGGGAGCGCGTGGGGGCGCTGCTGGCGGCCGGGGACAGCCATTTCGGCGTCCACGACCTGGGCCGGCTGGTCTCCGTCTACCCGGGGGGCGGGGCCGCCGACCTCCGCCGGGCGATCGAGGCGCGCACCACCTCGCCGCTCCGGGGCGTCCATCCGGCGGGGCCGCCGCTCTCCATGCGGCTCGGGCAACAGCGCCGCTCGCTGCTCGAGTTGAACCTGAAACGGTGGCGGGGGACGGTCGGCGGCCGCCCCGGCTCCCCGAGCGCGGGCGCCGTGCGGCGGTAGAATCGGTCGGTGAGGGGTGGCCGGCGGCTCTGATCGCCGGCCCGGACTGGCCCGCTTAGCTCAGTTGGTAGAGCAGGGGACTCTTAATCCCTTGGTCACAGGTTCGAGTCCTGTAGCGGGTACCACGTTCTTCTGGAGGCGCGACCCCGCCGCTCGGCGCGTTGGAGGCTCCATGGATCTCTGGCACCGACCGCTGCTCATCTTCGACGGCGAGTGCGGTTTCTGCACCGCATGCGCCACGTGGGCCCAGCGAAGGCTGCGCGATGTGGATGTCGTGCCCGGGCAGCGAGTCGACGTTGCTGCGTACGGCCTGACGGCGAGGGACGTGTCAGCGGCCGCATGGTGGGTCGACGAGCGGGGGGGCGTCCATCGCGGCCACCGAGCCATCGGAAAAGCACTGCAGGCGTGTGGCGGGTGGTGGCGGTCAGTGAGCTGGCTGTGCCTGATACCGCCCTTCTCCTGGGGGGCCTGGGCCGTCTACGGTCTGGTCGCTCGCTTCCGGCATCGGCTTCCCGGCAGCACACCCGCGTGCCGTCTGCCGGCAGACGGCCGTCCCGGGGGGGCCCAACGGGCCGATTCAGAGCAGGATGAGCTTGCCCCCTGACCCTCTCGCAGTGAGCAGGCCCGGCACCATCTCGGGGCGGCTGGTCGCCCTGCTCGCGATCTCCAGCGGTCTGGCTGTGGCGAACATCTACTACGCGCAGCCCCTCCTCCACGAGCTGGCCGGGGCGTTCGGCGCCAGCTCGGCCGCGACCGGGCTCGTCGTGACCGTCACCCAGGTCGGCTACGCTGCCGGCCTTCTCCTCCTGGTCCCGCTCGGTGACCTGGTACCGCGCCGCCGCCTGGTAGTCGTGGTTCTGCTGGTCGCCGCCGTGGCCCTCGCCGGCTCGGCCCTCGCCGGCAGCCTTGCGATCTTCGAGGCGGTGGCGCTGGCGGTCGGCTGCGCCTCCGTGGTGGCCCAGGTGCTGGTGCCCATGGCGGCCGACCTGGCCGCTCCCGAGCGCCGCGGCCAGGTGGTGGGCACCGTCATGAGCGGGCTGCTGATCGGGATCCTCCTTTCCCGAACGCTCTCGGGGCTGGTGGCGGCAGTGGCCGGCTGGCGGACCGTCTACTGGTCGGCGGCTGTGGCCATGCTCCTGCTGGCGCTGATCCTCCGGCTGGCGCTGCCTCTCGAGACAAAGTCCCCGGGCATCGGCTACCCGGCACTTCTCCGATCGACGGCAGCTCTGGTGCGGCGAGAGCCGCTGCTGCGCCGGCGCTCACTCATCGGGGCGCTGGGATTCGCCGCCTTCAGCGCCCTCTGGACCACCATCGCGTTCCTCCTCTCCGGCCCGCCCTACCACTACGGGCTCGCCGTGATCGGGCTCTTTGGGCTGGTGGGGGCGGCCGGAGCCCTCTGCGCCAGTTTCGCGGGACGCCTCGCGGACCGCGGTTGGGCGCGGCCGGCGACGCTGACCTTCGCGCTGCTGGTGGCTGCCGCCTTCCTCCTGCTGCTGGCGGCACGCACTCTGCTCCTGCCCCTGATCGTGGGGATCGTGCTGCTGGACATCGGCGTGCAGGGCAACCACATCACCAGCCAGACCCTCATCTACCGGCTGCGCGGCGACGCTCGGAGCCGCATCACCAGCGCCTATATGACGGTGAACTTTCTGGGCGGCGCGGCAGGATCGGCCGCCGCCGGCGCCCTCTACGCGGGGCGGGGGTGGACGGGCGTCTGCGTGCTGGGCCTGGTCATCGCCGCGGGCCTCGTCGCCGTGTGGACCTGGGACGCGCTCCGGCCGATCGGTCAGGCCCGGTGCGCGTAGACGTTGCGGTGCACGAACCGGTCGATCGGACGGCGCACCCGCAGCGGCGGGCGTGGCTCGCCGGCCCGGTGGCCGAGCCGGCAGGCGAAGGCGATCCGAAGGTGGCTCGGGATTCGGAGCAGGCTGCGCAACCCGTCCTCGACACCGTCGACGCCGAAGACGCTCATGATCTGCATCCCGACGCCCCGGACCTGGGCCATGAGCCACATGTTCTGCATCAGGCAGCCGAGACTGATGATGCCGAGGAAGTCACCCTCGGAGGCCGGCGCCCGCCGGTGCGGGTCGTAGAGGACGATGAGGACCACCGGGCAGGAGCGCATGGTCGTCTCTAGGGTCGCCGGCTCACCACTCGTGTCCAGCTCCGCATCCGGGGTCCGCCACGACGGTGGGAACATGGTCGCGAGCAGCCCGGTGCCCTTGCGGATCAGCTCCTCTTCGCTGAACGAGAGCTGGGCGTAGTTCTCCTGGACGAAGTCGCCGGATCCACCGGACTGGAGCTGGCCGATGGCGGCCAGGGTGGACCGGTCGTCGATCACGAGGATCTCGTAGTTCTGCATGTTGTGGGCGGTCGGCGCCCACCTGCCCGCTTCGAGAATCGCCTCGAGATCCGCTGCCTCCACCGTCTGCGAGGCGTCGTAGGGTCCGCGTTCCGAGTGGCGGTTGCGGATGATCTCGCGGAGGCAGGTCGTGGCGTCGAGTGCAGGGATGTCAGGCATGGCGGTCGCCCTCGTGACTCTCTTCTGATACCGGCCGCAGGATGGCAGGATGCCGCGCACCCGCGCGGAGTGCTGCCCGCTACGCTGGCAGTCCCCAATACGCGGAGTCGCCGAGGACGGTGGCCGCCGCCGCGGACTGGAGGGTGCGGTTCTCACCGCTCGGAAGGCCATCGGCGTAGCCCAGCCCGACCGGGCTCTGGCGAAAGATGGTCGCGTAGAAGACGCAGGCGGCGAGGTACGTGCCGCTCACCGAGGGGTGGCTGCCGTCGGACTGCCAGAGGTCCGGATGCGGCGCCGCGCTGACCACCGTCTCCCAGGCGGCGCCCACCGGCGCCACCGGAACGCCGAGCTGATCCGCGATCCCCATGTAGCCGGTGTCGATCGCGGCCTGCATGCTCGGATAGTCGGGAAGACCCTCCTCCGGCCAGCCGTCCTGGTGCGCGAAGGTGAGGTAGAAGAGCGGAGCGGAGCCCTGCTCGCGGACCATCGCGACCAGCCTGGTCGCCGCCGGATACATCATCCCGGTCCGATCCACGGCGAGCGACGGCAGCTGGCTCTGCTCCTGCAGCACCACGTCGTCCCACCTCTCGGAGTCGATGGCCGGCGACGTCTCGGACGCGGCCAGGTGCTGTGCGAGGGTCCAGCCTCCCTCGTCCAGCGCCCTGGCCTGGACGCGGTGGCCACCCGCCCACGCCAGGTCGGCGAAGGTGTCGGGGAGGTCGTTGACCGAGGTGTAGCTGTTGCCGATGAAGAGGATCCTGGTGCAGGTCGCGCCCGGCAGGCTGCATCCCGGGCTGCCCCAGAGACCGAGCTGGGGCATCGGGAAGACGGCAAGGACGGCGGTGGCGACGATGGCTGTCACCAGCCCCCAACGGAGCCAGTGCACTCCCCTCGTTGGGGGGGCGGGGAGCGACCGGGACGGCTGGACGCGGGGAGCGGTCGTGAGAGCGCCCGGTGGCGGCGCGGCGTTGGCGGCGGTGAGCGGAGCACCGCATCGCGGACAGCTCCCGAGGGTGAGGGGATGCCACGTCCAGCACCTGGTGCAGACTCTGTCGGCCACGGCGAAGCCGACGATGGCACCGCCCGGAAGAGGCCACATCCGCCGCCATCGCTTCATCACAGGTTCGAGTCGCGCGGGGGCGCTGACCGGCCGCACGGTCAATGGTGCTGAGCGAGCCCGGCCGGGATGACTTCGCCCCAATCCTCAGCTCGTGATCCCGTCAGGAGCCAGGCGTGTCCCTCGGGCGACGACCGCGAGCAGGATCACCGCGACCAGGAGGGTTGCGGTCACGTGGCCGTGAAGGATCAGGACGGCGCCGGTCACCGCGCCGCCCAGCATGGCTGCGATTGAGATCAGACGGCGGCCGGCCCGGGATCCGGTGCCGCCCGCCACATGGGTGTCGGCGGCGATCCCGGTGATGGTCATGGTGAGGACCGTCGTGGTGAGGTCGGGGACGGCGAGGCCGCGGGCGGTCGCGTTCTGGATTCCCATGGCGACGGCCAGCACGGCGACCACACCGTAGCGAAGACCGCCCTGGATCACGCCGCCGGCGAGGGCGGAGAGGATGACACCGGCGACCAGGAGGAGCAGCTGAGTGCCGGTCGCGACGGCGAGCTGCCGCCGGAGGCCGGAGCTGAGGCGCGAGCGGAAGAAGCCGCCCCCCAGCGCGCCGAGGATGAAGGCGCCGATGGCGACCAGCGACGTGACCACGGAGAAACCGCTGACACCGACCAATCCGAAGGCGAGGAAGACGACGTTGCCGGTCATGTTGGCGACGAAGACGTGGCCGAGGGTCAGGTAGCTGAAGGCGTCGACGAGGCCGGTGATCACGGTCAGGCCGACCAGCAGGGGCGGCAGCAGGCCGTACTTGCCACCGCGCCCTGGGAACAGGGTTTCCCTCAGGTCGGTCAGCAGAGCTCTCGCAACTGTGTCCATCGGGCCCTCCTCGCGCCTCACCGTGGTCGCGAGCTCCCGTCCGTGCCGCAGCCGCCGGTGACCGGATCTCATGAGAGGATGGCAGGGAAGCCCTCCCGGCAGAGAGTCCCGCCGCCGGGGGCGAGGAGATTTGCCATGGAAGACACGGACGTCCTGCAGCACATCGAACGGCTGGTCGGCGAGGAGGACGCGCTCTACGCGCACGCGGCGGATGGCCACGGGATGGACGGGGAGCAGCAGCGCCGGCTCCAGGAGGTTCAAGTCCATCTCGACCAGTGCTGGGACCTGCTCCGCCAGCGCCAAGCCCGGCGCGAATTCGGTGAGGACCCCGCTGAGGCCGTCCTGCGCTCCGCGGGGACGGTCGAGGATTACACGGGCTGAGGTGGAGGCCTCACTCGGTGGGGCCGCCCAGCCAGCCGCGCCGGCGGAAGAGGTAGAGGAGCCCGGCAGCCGCCACCAGCTCCAGGCCGACGCCGAGCACCCAGAAGGACCACGTCTGAGTCAGCACGTGGCCGGTGAGAAAGCCGAAGTTCTGGCCGAAGAAGCCGGTCAGGAAGCTGAGCGGGAGGAAGACGGTGGCGATGATGGTCAGCTGCTTTATGACCACGTTGAGCCGGTTGGAGACGGTGGAGAGATGGGTGTCCATGGCCCCGGTGAGGAGGTCGCGATAGGAGTCCACCAGGTCGCTGATCCGGATCAGGTGGTCGTAGAGATCGCGGAAGTAGCGCTCGTCCTCCGGGGTCATCCCCTCCAGGAGGTTCATCCCGGAGAGCAGCCGGGCAAACATGTCGCGTTCCGGAGTGACCACCTTGCGGAGGGTCACCAGCGTCCGCTTCATCGCGAACAGCTCGCCGAGCTGGGCTTCGGTCGGCTGCTTGAGGATGGCGTCCTCCAGGACGTCGATCCGGTCGTCGAGCTGGGCCAGCACCGGGAAGTAGGTGTCGACCAGCTCGTCGACGATCAGGTAGAGGAGGGACACCGCAGGGGATGACCCCGCCGCCGCCCGATGCCTGGTGGCGCGTCGGCGCACGCCGTCGAAGATGCCTCCGTCGCCGTGATGCACGCTGACCAGGTGCTTGGCGGAGAAAAAGACGTGGACCTCGCAGGTTGCCGGGGTCCCCGGGGACGGCAGGGCTCCGTGCAGGACGAGGTAGGTGAAGCCGTCGAAATCGTCGACCTTGGGACGCTGGTCGAAGTGTTCGGCGTCCTCCACCGCAAGCGGGTGAAAGCCGAACCCCTGGAGCAGCAGCTGGCTGGAGTCCGCGTCGAGACCCTCGATGTCGAGCCAGAAGAAGGCGTCCCCGCTCAGCCGCTCCCGCACCGCGTCCACCGTGGCCTCGACGGTCTGGCCGTCCGCGTCGGTGAGCTTACCCTGCATGGCACGCATTCTCCACGCCGGGGGCCGGTGCCGCCGCCCCACGTCGGAGCGGCGGCACCCTGACCCCTGCGCCGGTCAATCGTGGCTGGGCAGCGCCTCGCCCGTCTCGAGCAGGGTCTTGAGGTTGCTGACCACCCAGCTCCAGCCCGACGCGACCTCGGCGTAGCTGGCGTCCTCCGATTCGAACTCGTGGATCACCGTGAGCTTGCTGACCTTCCCGTCCTCGGAGGCGATCTCCCAGGTGACCTGGCTGGCCGCGTCGCCGGCAAACTTCGGGTCGTAGCGGAGCTTCCAGCTGTGGACCAGCCGGCGCGGCGGGTCCGCCTCGATGATCTCGCCCTCCACCATCACCGCGGAGCGGTCCGCGGTGTAGTGGGTGAGCTTCGCCTTCGGCTCGAACGTCGATTCGACGTAGCTCCCGTAGAAGTAGCGGGTGGTGAACTCCGGGTTGGTGATCGCCTCCCAGACCTTCTCGGGGCTGGCGTTGATGTAGACCTGGTAGACCTGCCGGGGCTTGGTTGTGGACGGGGACATGTGGGCTCCTCCTTGATCGAGTGCCGCCTTGAGGTCGGCGAGCGCCGCCGCCCTCTCGCGGGTGTACTTGCCGACCCACCGGTCGGCGATCAGTTGGACCGGAACGGCGTTGAGGAAGTGGAGCTTCTCGCGACCGGCGCGCCGGGTCACGATCATGCCCGCCCCCTCCAGGATCCGCAGATGCTTCATGACCCCGAAGCGGCTCATCTCCACCCCTTCGAGGAGCTCGGTGAGCGTGCGGCCGTCACGCTCGAAGAGCCGGTCGAGAAGGTGGCGCCGGGTGGGGTCGGCAAGCGCCCGGAAGACCCTGTCGTCGTTGTCCATGACCCGAGCATAGGTTACCCTTTGGTCACGTGTCAATAGGGTCACATGGGCGCGGAAGCCCCGAAGGGGACCGCCCGTCCAGGCCGCGGGGCGGTCCCCCTCAGGCGGCGATGTCAGGCCGTCGCCGTCAGGCCGCCGCTCCCGCCCCCTCGGCCTCGCCGGAGCTCGTGCGCGTGGCAGTCTGGACGCGCTGCGACGCGATGCTCGGGACGAAGAGGGCCGCGATGGCCCCGAGGGCGAGCACGCCGCTGCCCACCAGGACGGCCGGCTGGAGCCCGGCCACGAACTGCACCGGGTTGGCGTAGCCGCCCATGTGGGAAAAGACGGCGGCGAGGACGGCGATCCCGAAGACCCCACCGACCTCGCGGATGGCGTTGTTGGCGCCGGAGGCCTGGCCCGTCTCGTGGCGGCGCACCGCGGAGAGCACCGCGTTGGCGGCCGGGGCGAACACCAGGGCCATGCCGGTCCCGGCGAGGATGAAGGGCACGACCACCGATGCGTAGGCCATGCCGGGCGAGAGGGCCCGGTCGATCCACACCAGGGCGATCGCCTGCAGGGCCAATCCGGTCGCCATCAGGGGCCGGCTGCCGACCCGGTCCGAGAGGATGCCCGCCACCGGCGCGACGAGGATCGGCATGCCGGTCCACGGCAGGGTGCGCAGCCCGGCCTGCAGCGCGCTGTAGTGCTGGGCGGTCTGGAAGAACTGGGCGAGCAGGAAGACGGAGCCGAACATCCCGAAGTACATGGCGAAGGAGACGGCGTTGGTGGCGGAGAAGGCGCGGCTGCGGAAGAAGCGCATCGGTAGCATGGGTGCCGGTGAGCGCAGCTCCCAGAGGGTGAAGGCGATCAGCAGGGCGGCCCCGCCCAGCATCGCGCCCAGCACCGTGCTGCTCCCCCATCCGATGGCGTTGGCGCGCACCAGCCCGTAGACGATGCCGAAGAGCCCGCCCGTGGCGAGCACCAGCCCGGGGATGTCGAACCTGCCGTTGGGGCCGCGGCTCTCGCTGAGGCGGAGGACCGCGAGGGGACCGACCACGAGCCCAACCGGCACGTTGATCCAGAAGATCCAGTGCCAGGAGATGCCGCTGATCACCGCTCCGCCGATGACCGGACCGAGGGCCACGCCCAGACCGCTGATGCCCGACCAGATGCCGAGGGCGACGCCGCGCCGGCCGGCGGGGAACGCCTCCGAGAGGAGGGTCAGGGTGAGGGGCATGACCACGGCGGCGCCGGCGCCCTGGAAGGCACGGGCGGCGATCAGCGTCCCGGCGGTCGGAGCCAGCGCGGCGGCTGCCGAGCCGAGGGTAAAGACGCTCAGCCCGAGCACGAACATGCGACGCCGGCCGAAGCGGTCACCGAGCGCGGCTCCGGAGAGCAGCAGGACGGCGAAGCTCAGGGTGTAGGCGTTGACCGTCCACTCCAGAGAGGCGATGTCGACGTGGAACTGGAGGCGGATGCTGGGCAGCGCGAAGGTCACCACCAGGTTGTCGAGGGTGACCATGAACAGGGCCAGCGACACCAGGGCGAGGGTCCATCCGGTTCGGGTGGGAGCGGCGGACCGCACGAGGGCGGGGGGCCGGATCGGTGCGGGGGGCCGGGTGGCTGCAGTGGACATCGTGGCTCTCCTTATTGATACATCCATCACTTTGCAGGTGAAAAAAATTTCCGCCTTGGCTCAGACGGCGGCAGGCAGCTCCGTGGACGCCGGCTTGGCCTGGAGGTCCGCGCCTCGGTGCTTCGCCACCCAGAGCGGCGCGCACAGCTCCGGCAACCCCAGCACGGTGGTGACGTTGGCGAGCATCCCGGCGGCGAAGAACTCCGCGACCGCTCGCGGCGTCGCGCCGCTCAGGCGGGCGACATCGTCCGCCAGCTTGCGGAAGCCGCTGGAGATGTGCCCGTGCAGCTCCGGGTCGCCCGCGGCCGCATAGGCCTGCAGCTGCATGAGCAGCTGGTAGCGGTCGGCGATCAGCCCCGGGTAGGTCATCCCTATCCGTTCGAGCGCCTCCTCGGGGTTGGCGGCGCCCCGGGCGGCCTCGCGGAAGGTGGCCCGGATCCGTCCCTGAACCCGGTCGTAGGCGGCCAGGAAGAGATCCCGCTTGCTCGGGAAGAGCGCGTAGATGTAGGGCTGGCTGATGCCCGCCCGCTCGGCGATGGCGGCCGTGCTCGCGGCCTCGTATCCACGTTCGGCGAACTCGCGGATGGCCGCCTCGACCACCTGCTCCTGGCGTTCCTCTGAGGTCTGGCGCAGGCGGGTGGCGGCTTCGCGGGGGGTCACGGCCTAGATTATTGATTGGCCTATCAAAAAAGTCAACCCTCTTTCCACAGAGTCCCCGCACCCCGGAAGCCGCGGCGGGGAGCCCGCTGGGCTGGGCGTGCTGCTCGCGGAGCTGGGGAGGTCAGCCCATGGCGGCGAGCACCGCCACCATCCGGTCGCAGGCGCCCTTGACCCCGTGGCGCGCCGCGAGTGCCGCGACCACCGCGGGGTCCGCGGGGTAGCCGTCCCGCCGCCCGGCGGGGAGCGTGATGGGCAGGTCGAGCACCGGCTCGACGACCCGCATCGCTCGGGCGAGGTAGTCGCGATCCGCCTCACCGAGCGGCGCGTCGCGGATGACCTCCGCCAGGCCGCCGTGGCGGCGGATCAGCTCGGCCGCCTTGGCGGCACCCACCCCGCGCAATCCCGGAAGCCCGTCGGAGGGATCGCCGCGGAGCACCGCGAAGTCCGCGTAGCGGCGGCCAGGCACTCCATAGCGGCGGGTCACCTCCGCCTCGTCGACCACCGCCAGGCCCCCCTTCTCCGGATAGAGCACCCGCACCCGCGGGTCCTCGACGAGGGCGAAGAGATCACGGTCGCCGCTCACCACCTCGACCGTCCCTCGGGTGAGCGCGCTCCAGGTGGCGATGACGTCCTCGGCCTCGTGGTCGGCGACCCCGACCTGGTCAACACCCACGGCGTGCAGGATCTCCGCGATCACGTCCATCTGCGGGGCCAGTCCGGGCGGCACCGGCTCGGCCACCCGGTGGGCCTTGTAGGCGGGGATGAGCTCGACCCGCCAGGCGGGGCGCCAGTCCTCGTCGCTCGCCACCGCGAGCCGGCGGGGACGGCGCTGAACGACCAGCCGGACCAGGGCGTCGAGGAAGCCGCGGATCGCGTTGTTGGGCTGGCCGTCAGGGCCGCGGACGCTCGCGGGCACGCCGTAGAAGGCGCGGAAGATCATGCTCGAGCCGTCGATCAGGAGCCAGTCGCAAGCCATCGACCACGCATTGTGCGGGCGTATGGTCGGGAGCGGGGCCGGTCGCTGACCGGCCGATGGAGGGCACGGCGATGCAGCAGCGCAAGTTGGGGTCCCAGGGGCTGGAGGTCTCGGCCGAGGGACTCGGCTGCATGGGCATGAGCCAGTCGTACGGGCCCGCGGACGAGGCCGAGGCGATCGCGACCATCCACCGTGCCCTCGAGCTCGGGGTCTCCTTCCTCGACACCGCCGACATGTACGGGCCCTTCACCAACGAGCGCCTGGTCGGGCGCGCCATCGCTGGCCGCCGCGAGCAGGTGGTGCTCGCCACCAAGTTCGGCAACGAGCGGCGTGCGGACGGCTCCTGGATCGGGATCAACGGCCGTCCGGAGTACGTGCGGCGGTGCTGCGACGCCTCCCTGGAACGCCTCGGCGTGGACCACATCGACCTCTACTACCAGCACCGGGTCGACACCTCCGTGCCGGTCGAGGAGACCTGGGGGACGATGGCCGAGCTGGTCGCCGCCGGCAAGGTCCGCTACCTGGGCATCTCCGAGGCCGCTCCGGCCACCATCCGGCGGGCGCACGCGACGCACGCCATGACAGCCGTCCAGACCGAGTACTCGCTCTTCACGCGGGACCCGGAGAAGGAGGTCCTGGCCACCTGCCGGGAGCTGGGCATCGGCTTCGTCCCCTACAGCCCGCTCGGCCGGGGCGTCCTGTCCGGCAACGTCACGGGCCCGGCGTCGTTCGGAACCGGCGACTTCCGGTCGAGCGCGCCCCGCTTCCAGGGCGAGAACCTAGCGCACAACCTCGAGCTGGTGGCGGCACTCCGCGACGTGGCCGCGAGGAAGGGGTGCACGGTCGCGCAATTGGCCCTGGCCTGGGTGCTGGCCCAGGGCGACGACATCGTTCCCATCCCCGGCACCAAGCGGCGGCGTTACCTGGAGGAGAACGTGGCCGCGCTCGCGGTCGACCTGACTCCGCAGGACCTCGCCGCCATCGAGGCGATCACGCCCCCGGGGGCGGCGGCCGGCGACCGTTATCCCGCCGAGCACATGTCCCGGGTCAACGTCTGACCGCGATCGGCAGGCCTGGGACCGCGGCGGCCGGGAAGCCCGGCGACGGTATCCTCTCTTTCCCGTGAGCGCCACCCCCCCCGCGGTCTCGGCCCCGTTCGCCGCGCACGCACCCCGGCCGGTGAACCGGAACCTCGGCCTGGCGGTGGTGATGACCGGTGTGCTCATCACCGCGGTCGACACCACCATCGTGATCCTGGCGCTGCCCGAGATCGAACGCGGTTTGCGGGTCGACCTCTCCTCGGTGATCTGGGTCGTGATCGGCTACCTGCTGGTGATCACCCTGCTCGCCACCCAGGTGGGCCGGCTCGGGGACATGTTCGGCCGGGTGCGGATGTACGAGGCGGGCTTCGTCGTCTTCATCATCGGGTCGGCTCTCTGCGCCCTCGCCTGGAACGGGCCGTCGATGATCGGCTTCCGCGTCATCCAAGGCATCGGCGGCGCCCTGGTGACGGCCAACAGCGGCGCCGTCATCGCCGACCTCTTCCCTCCTCAGGAGCGTGGCAAGGCCTACGGCTTCAACAGCATCGGCTGGAGCGCGGGGGCGGTGATCGGGATCATCCTCGGCGGCCTGATCGTCACCTACCTGTCCTGGCGGTGGATCTTTTGGATCAACGTGCCCATCGGGCTGGCCGCGGTCCTCCTCGCCGTGCGGGTCCTCCGCGACGTCGGCGAGCGGCGCCGCCACCGCCTCGACTTCGCCGGCATGCTGACCCTCGGCCTGGGGCTCTTCGGGGTGCTGTGGGCGATGACGTCCCTGGCCTCCTCCCCGTTCGACGCCACGATCCTCGCCTATCTCATCGGTGGCCTGGTGCTCATCGGCATCTTCGCCGTCATCGAGTGGAGGCAGGCGGAGCCGATGCTCAAGCTGTCCCTGCTCGGCATCCCGACCATGACGCCGTCGCTGCTGGCCTCCTTCTTCCAGGGGCTCGCCAACTACGCCGTCCTCTTCCTCGTGATCATGTACCTGCAGGGGACGCGCGGCCTCTCGGCTCTGGACGCCTCTCTCCTGCTCGTCCCGGGCTATGTGGTGGGCGGCGCCATCGGCCCCTTCGCCGGGCGCCTCGCCGACCGGGTGGGTCCAGTGATCCCGGCCACCTTCGGCCTCGCCGTCCAGGTCATCGCTCTCTTCATCTACGCCCAGCTGACCGCGGACACCGCCCTGTGGGTGGTCGTCGTGGGCAGCCTGGTCAACGGCCTCGGCGCCAGCTCATTCTTCCCCGCCAACACCTCGGCCGTCATGAAGGCGTCGCCGCCTCAGCTCTTCGGCATCTCGTCGGGGATGCTGCGCACCTTCGCCAACGTGGGCATGGTCTTCTCCTTCTCGATGGCCATCGTGCTCGCCTCGCAGAGCATCCCCCGTCAGCTCGCCTTCGCCATCTTCGTCGGCTCCACCTCGCTGCACGGTCATCTGGCCACGGCCTTCGCTAGCGGGCTGCATTCCGCCTTCTACGGATCGATGGTCCTGATGGCGGTCGCCGCCGTCCTCTCGGCCAGCCGGGGCAGCGCCAAGAGCCTGCGCGTCCACTCCCACGCCGGTGCGTACCCGGCGCCGGCGGGAGCACGGCCGGTCAGCGACGCACCTCCGAGCCCCAGGGCGGACTGAGTCACCGTTACCTGCCGATCAGTTAGTCAGGGGGGAGACGGCCACCCGGGCCGGCTTGGGCACCCGAACCGAGATCCGGCCGCCGCCGGCGGCCGGTGCCGACCCGCGCGCCGCGGGCACCACCTCGGGGAGGCGGCGCACGCGCTTCAGCATCCGCGAGAAGCTCTCGCCGTCGATCGGTCGAGCAAAGAAAAAGCCCTGGCAGAGGTTGACGTCGAGTTGATGCAGCACCTCCGCCTGCTCCCCCGTCTCCACTCCCTCGGCCACGGTGGCGATGGAGAGAGCCCGGCTGAGCTGGGCCACCGTGCGCATCAGCTGCTGACTCTTCACGGACTCCGTGATGTTGTCCGTGAAGCTCTTGTCCAGCTTGAGGAAGTCGACGGGAAGCTCCTGGAGGTGGCCGAGCGAGGAGTAGCCGGTGCCGAAGTCGTCGATGGCGATCCGGACCCCGATCTCCTTGAGAGCGGCGAACTGACGGAGTGCCCCGGCGACATCGGTCATGACCTGCGACTCGATGATCTCCAGCACCAGGTGGCGCGGGTCCAGGCCTGACTCGTTGAGGGCGGTGACCACGTCGTTCTGGAGCTGGGTGCCAAAGAGCTGGCGCGCCGAGACGTTGACGCTCAGCAGGAAGTCCTTGAAGAGGCCGGGATGGTTGGTCCGCCACTCCTGGGTCTGGACGCAGGCTTCGCGCAGCACCCATGCACCGAGCGGCACGATCAGCCCGGTCGCTTCGGCCAGCGGGATGAAGTCCAGTGGCGGCACCAGGCCGCGCTCGGGATGCTGCCACCGCACCAGGGCCTCGACGCCCAGGATGCGGCGGTTCTTCGAGTCCACGATGGGCTGGTAATGGAGGACGAATTGATCCTGCTCGAGAGCGATGCGCAGGTCGCGCTCGAAGGCGATACGCTCGAGCTCGCTGGAGTGGAGCTCGGGGCGATACATGACGTAGCGGCCCTTGCCCTGGCGCTTGGCGTACATCAGAGCGACGTCGGCGTTGCGCAGCAGCTCCCCGGAGCCGGCCTCTCGGTCCATCATCACGACCCCGACGCTCGCGCTGATGGTGCAGTTGTGCAGCTCATTCGGGTACGGCCTCTGCACCGCCTCGACAATGCGCCGGGAGATGCCCTCGACGTTGGTGCGATCCCCCACCCGAGGCAGCAGGATCGCGAACTCGTCCCCGCTCAGCCGGGAGACGGTGTCGGTGGTGCGCAGGCAACCCTGGATGCGCACCGCGGTGCCACGCAGGACCTCGTCGCCGACGCTGTGCCCCACCGAGTCGTTGATGGACTTGAGGTCGTCGAGGTCGAGGAGGAGGAGGGCGAGATCGGCGCCGGGGCGGACGTTCCGCTCCAGCTCACGCTCGAAGGCGCGCCGGTTGGCGACCCCGGTCAGGGCGTCCACACTCGCCATGTCCTCGATCTCGGCGTGGCGCTTCATCAGCTCGGTCCGGGCCCGGTGGAGATGGACGGTCACCACCAGCAGAGCGGCACCCAGGATCGCGACGCCGGCGATCACCACGCTGCAGGCGACCGTTCCGCTCCAGGCGCCGCCGGAGACCACCGCCGCCACCCCGACGGCCAGCGCCGCAAGGGCCGCCGCCAGCGCCAGGCCGACGGCGAGACGGAGCTCCCCCAGACCGGCGGGACGCACGACGGGATTGACCGGAGCGGTGGGGTTGAGCATTGGCGTAGAGCATATGCACTACTCGCGATCCGTCCTATGACGGTATCCCGTCCCCCTTGTGACAGATTGACCGCGGAACCGGTCACGCTCGGATTGCGCCCGCCGGGATCGCACATCCGGGTCAAGAAGCGGTTCGACGGCCTGCGCGAGCCCCGCCTGGGAGGCTGCCGCTGCGAGCCGGGCCCGGAAGCACGCCGCTATGCGATCTAGTCGTCCGCCCGGGCAAAGGCGAGGCAGGCGTTGTGCCCGCCGAAGCCGAAGCTGGTGCTGATCGCCAGGTCCACCCGTGCGCTCCGCCCGACGTTGGGAACGTAGTCGAGGTCGCACTCCTGATCGGGCTCGTCCAGGTTGATGGTCGGCGGGACGAAGTTGTCGCGGATCGCCAGGATCGAGAAGACCGCTTCCACTCCACCGGCCGCGCCCAGCAGGTGGCCGGTCATCGACTTCGTGGAGCTGATCGGAACCGTGGCGGCCCGGGGCCCGAGGGCCGCCTTGAGCGCCCGGGTCTCGGCGGCGTCGTTGAGCTGCGTCGAGGTCCCGTGGGCGTTCACGTAGTCGACCTGGCCAGGCTCGACACCGGCGCGCTGAAGCGCGCGCCTCACGCTGCGGCAGGCACCGGTGCCCGCCGGGTCCGGCTGCACGACGTCGACGGCGTCGTCGGTGGCGCCGTAGCCGACCACCTCCGCATAGATGCGGGCGCCGCGGCGGCGGGCGTGCTCGTACTCCTCGAGGATGAGGATCCCGGCACCCTCTCCCATCACGAACCCGTCGCGGTCCTTGTCGAAGGGCCGCGACGCCCTCTCGGGCTCGTCGTTGCGAGTGGACATCGCCTGCATGGCGGTGAAGGTGGCGATCCCGATCCGGCAGATGGCCGCCTCGGTGCCGCCGGCGATCACCGCCACGGCATCGCCGCGGCGGATCCACTCGGCCGCCTCGCCGATGCCATTGCCCGAGGAGGCGCAGGCGGAGACCACGGCGAAGTTGGGCCCGCGAGCGCCGAAGTCGATGGCCACCCGGCCCGCGGTCATGTCCGGGATCATCGCCGGGATGGTGAAGGGCGAGACCCGCCGCGGTCCCCCCTCGTTGAGCCGGACCACCCCGTTCTCCAGCCACTCCAGCCCGCCGATCCCCGATGCGACCAGCACCCCGACGTCGTCGCCGATCGAGCGCACGTCCAGCCCCGAGTCGGCAACCGCCTGGCGGGCCGCCGCCAAGCCGAGGGCGACGCAGCGCGAGGTCCGACGCGCCTCCTTGGTCCCGAGGCAGTCGACTGGATCGAAGCCCTTGACCTCACCTGCGATCCGGGTGGGGAGGTCTGACGCCTCGCAGAGCGAGATCGGGACGACACCCGAGTGGCCGACCTTGCAGGCGGCCCAACTCGACTCGACGTCGAGGCCGAGGGGTGTGATGGCACCGAGACCGGTGACCGCGACCCGCACCCGGCTGCTCTGCGCCGCGCTCACTGGTCCTGCCCCTCCGGGCGCTGGATCTGCGCCGGGGCTCCCCCCTGGCTGTGGAAGCCGCCGTCCACGTGCAGCATCTCCCCGGTCACGGCCCGGGAGAGGTCGCTGAGCAGGAAGACGGCCGCGTCCGCGACCGGGGTGGCGTCCGCGCTGTCCCATTGGAGCGGTGCCACCAGACCCCATGCGTCCTTGAGTCCCTGGAAGGACGAGACGGCCCTGGCGGCGATCGTCTCCAGGGGGCCCGCGGCCAGAGAGTTGACCCGGATGCGCCGACCACCGAGATCGCGGGCGAGGTAGCGGACGATGGACTCGAGAGCCGCCTTGGTGGGGCCCATCCAGTCGTAGAGCGGCCAGGCCACGGTGGCGTCGAAGGTGAGGGTGACCAGGGAGCCGCCCCGGTCGGGCATCAGGGGGGCGAGCTCGGCGGCCATCGTCTTGAGGCTGAAGGCGGAGACCTGCATGGCGACGGCGACCGACTCCCAGGGCGTGGTCATGAACTTGCCGCCCAGGGCATCCTCGGGCGCGTAGCCGATGGCGTGGACGGCACCGTCCAGTCCACCCCACCTCTCCCGCAGGGCCGAGGCGACCGCCGCCACCTGGTCGGGTCGGGAGGCGTCCATCTCCAGCACCGGCCCCTCGAGACCGAGGCGGCGAGCGCTGCGTTCGGTGAGGCTCATGGCCCGTCCGAACGAGGTGAGGATCACCTCGGCCCCGTGGTCGAGACAGGCGTCGGCGATCGCGTAGGCGATGCTCTTGGGGGTGAGCACGCCGGTCACCAGGATGCGCCGGCCTGCGAGCAGGCCGCCAGCCGCAGCGGTGGCGCGGGAGGTGGGGTTCGCGGAGCGTTCAGCGGTCACGGAGGCGGATCTCCTTCATGGCACGTGAAGGTGGAATCGGAGGAGGCGCCTCCGGTTACGGGCTCTCACCTCCCCTCCACCTGGCGAACCAGTTGCAGCATGCGCTGATGCCAGAGTGGGCCACCGGCCAGGATGTCACCGCTGCGGAAGACGGCGGTGTCGTCGCCGGCCCAGTCGGTGACGACGCCCCCGGCCTCGCGGACGAGGAGCGCGCCGGCCGCGATGTCCCAGAGCCCGAGCCCCAGCTCGAAGAAGCCACTCCAGACCCCAGCCGCGCAGTACGCCAGGTCGAGCGAGGCGGCGCCCACGCGGCGGAGATCCTCGAACTCGCCGAGGGCGGCGTTCATCACCGCCAGGTAGCGCGCATGCCATTCCGGGTGACGGAAGGGGAATCCGGTGGCGGTGACCCCGGCCGCCGGGCTGTCGATCAGGCCGAGGCGCCGGCCGGCCCTATCAAAGGCGCCGGCCCCCCGCATCGCGGTCCACCGGCCGCCCAGCTCCGGGGCGCTGACCACCCCGACGGTGGGCTGTCCCGCCTCGACGAGGGCGATGCTCACCCCCACCATCGGGAACCCGAGCACGAAGTTGGTCGTCCCGTCGAGAGGGTCTACCACCCAGAAGCGGTCGGCCCAGGAGCCTCCGCCCTCCTCGGCGAGGATGGGGATCTCCGGTGTGGCGGTGCGCAGGATGGCCGTCGCGGCCGCCTCGGCGTCGCGGTCGACACTGGTCACCCAGTCGCCCCGGCCCTTGGATTCGGGGATGGCGCGACGGCCGGCGGCGCGTGCGGCGGTGATCACTCGCCCTCCCGCCTCGGCCGCGGCGGTGGCGAGGTGGAGGAGGTCGGTCGGGTGCCGGACGGGAGGGGAAGGGGCGGAGGTCATCCAGCCCATGATGGCCGATGGACGCGCCGGGTCGTCGCCGTGGCCAGTCGGGCGGCTCTGATTGGGACGCAGCGGCCAGAATCCGCGTGTCGCCTGGCTCGAGACGCGCGGGCTCGGTACTGTTGAAGGAGATGGAGGAGCGACGGGGGCGGGCCCCGATCCTGATCGGCACCTGCAACTGGGTCGACCACGAGGAGTTCTACCCGGACGAGCTCCGTGGCCGGCGGCAGCGCGAGCGCCTCGCCTTCTACGCCCGGTACTTCCCGCTGGTCGAGATCGATTCCAGCTTCTACGGGATCCCGACCCCGGACCGCGTGGCGGACTGGGTCGCCCGCACCCCGGATGACTTCGTCTTCAACATCAAGGCCTACCGGAGCCTGACCGGCCACGAGCGCGAGCAGGGCCGGCCACGACTCCCCACCGACGCTGAGGAGCGCGCCTTCCTCGAGGCGCTGGTACCGCTTCGCGAGTCGGGAAAGCTGGGCGCGGTGCACTACCAGTACCCACCCTGGGTGGTGAGCGGCCCGGCCGGGCGGGAGGCGCTGCTGCGCATGCGAGACCGGCACCCCGGCGACGTCATCGCCGTCGAGTTCCGCCACCGCTCCTGGTTCGAGGGGGAGCGGCTCGCCGAGACCGAAGACCTGCTGCGCGAGCTGGACTGCACCCTGGTGGGCGTCGACGCCCCCCAGCTGGGGAGCGGGACCGCGCCGCCCCATCTGGCTGTCACCTCCGACCGGCTGGTCCTGGTGCGCTTCCACGGCCGCAACTACGAGACCTGGTACCGCAAGGTGGCGACGACCGGTGAGCGCTTCGACTACCTCTATCCGCCGGCGGAGCTGGAGCAGTGGGTGCCGGCGATCCAGGCCGCCGCCGAGCGAGGCGTCCCGGTGCATGTCCTGATGAACAACAACCGGAGCAACTACGCGGTGGTCAACGGCTTCGACATCGCCCACCTTCTCGGGGTCCGGACGCCACGCCCTCCCGAGCCGGTCCTGCGCCGGATGGAGGAGCGGGACGGGGACCTCCCGGGATGGGTGAGGGAGGCGGCGGAGCCGCCCGCTCCGGCTGCTCTCGAGGGATCGCGGCAACGGGGGTCCGGCCCGGTTGTGGCACAATCAGACGAGCTTCCTCTCGACGTCTGATTCCGCGGTCGCGCCCGGGCCGGCTTCCAACGCCGTCGTTCCCCGGGCTTCTCTCTACCGTGAGAATGCGCGAGAATAACCCGTGCGGGATCTCCGGTACCCGGCAGGCTGCGCTGCTCGGTGTCGCTCCCAGGTTTTCCAAGAGCACCGAGGTCTCGCTGCCCGGGTTGCGGGTCTCCCGATCGACCGTGGAGGTAATTGTGATGGCCATGGCGTCCCCTCACCGCACCGAAAGAACTCAGCGCCGGCCGGCCCCCACCGGGCTGGTGGTTCGGAATGACGCCGCGACCTACGAGGTCGAGGTCGCCAAGGCGCTCAACCAGTGGGCGGTGACGGTGACCAGCGTGGCCGACGGTCGGATGATCTGCCAGGACTTCTTCAGCCGCCGCTGGGAGGCCGTGGCCCGGGCCGAGGACTTCATTCGGTTGCTGAACCGCTCAGAACCCCCTCCCGGCTGGTAGCGGCGCCCCGGCCGCCCATGGCGGCGTCGGCTCGTCCGCCGGCTCGGTCACGCACGTCAGTGCGCTCCTTCGCCTTGCTCCTCGCCTCCTTGCCCTGAACGACCGGGACGCCGCTACCGCGTTGTCGTTCTAAGCGGGGGGGACGGCTCGGGATCCGGCTCGGCGGGGAACTGCACCGCCAGCTCCTCCGACGCGCCCTCGCGCCAGACCGTGATCGCCATCGAGTCGCCCGGGTGCCGGGCCGACACCGCCGTCCGGAACTGGGCCTCGCCTCCCGTGAGGGTGTAGGCCCCGATGGCGGTGATGACGTCCCCCGGGCGCACGCCCGCGACGGTGGCCGGCGACCCCTCGCGCACCGGGCCGACCTCGACGCCGTAGGCGGCCGGGAGCCCGTGGGCGGCGGCGATCGCGGCGGTCACCGTGCGCACGCCCGCACCAAAGCTGACCCCCGGCCCCGCATCCCCCTCACGGGGAAGCAGCCGGCTGAGCTGGATCGGGTCGAAGCCGACCACCATGCGATCGCCGATCTGGAAGGCGGGAACGGTCACCCTTCCCAGCCGGCCCAGCAGGATGGCGCTGGCGGAAGGGTCGGTGAGGATGTCCCGCACCCGGTGCTCTACGCCTCGTTGTGAGAGCCACTGGAGGGCCGCGGCGCAGGCGGGATCTCCTGCACGGACATAGACGGTGACCTGCTCGCTCATCTCCGGGAGGGAAGGCTAGCAGGGAGGCGGAGTCTTCCCGGAGCCGGACCGCTCACTCGGAAGGGGGCTCGGCGGACGGGCCGCTGCCCGGACCATCGCCGCCGGTATTACCCGACGGCCCGGAGGTGTCGGCACCACCGTCGGTGCCCGGTGCCCCCGCGGGGCGCGGACCATGACGGTGGCGGCGGCGACGCCGCGCCCGCGCGCTCGGCAACCCGCCTGCGGTGGGCGCCCCCTCGGTCCCGGCCTGGGACTGCTCGCCGTCGGGCGCCGGACCGGCACTGGAAGCGGCCTGCGGCGCCCCTCCATGGCGGCGGCGACGCCGGCGGCGGCGGGCCGGCTGGCCCGTCTCCTGCTCCGTGGCCGAGGTTCCGGCGGCGGGGGCGAGCGGCTGGCCGTCAGGGCCAAGCGCCGGCTGCGATATTCCAACGGCTCCTCCCCGGCGACGGCGGCGACGGCGGCGCGGCTGGCCTCCGCCCTCCAGGGGATTCGACTCTCCTTCCGCGCCGAACGGGCGGTCCTGCCGGCGCCGCGGCGATATCACATCGGAGGCCAGGACGTAGCCGCCCGCCTCGCGAGCCGCCTCGACCAGCACGCCATACATCGACTCCTCGCCGGACCTCAGGGTGTTGGCGTCGCCGATGCAGGCGACCAGCCGCTTGGCCCGGGAGACGGCGACGTTGAGCCGGTTGGGCACGCGCAGGAAGCCGATCCGGCCCCGCTCGTTGGAGCGGACCAAGGAGATGACGACCAGGTCCTCCTCGCGCCCCTCGAAGGAGTCGACGGTGTCGATCTTCACGGTGCGCTTGAACTTGCGGTGTCCCAGCGCCTGGCGCAGCCGCTCCACCTGCTCGGCGTACATGGCGATGACGGCCATGCTCAGCTCGCGGGGACAGCGCTCGTCGAGCAGCCGGACCACGTGGGCCGCCACTCGCACCTCGGTCTCGTTGCGCAGCGCACCCCCGGGGCCGCGGCGCTCCCGGCTTCCCCGCATGCCGTCCGTGTCCACGAAGTGGAGGGCGACCGGCAGCGGCTTGCGGGTCACGAACTCGTAGGCCTGAACCTCCGGGGCGTCCTGGAGCTGCCCCTCGTACGAGGCGCGCGAGATGTAGGCGGAGATCTGCGGATGCATCCGGTGCTGGATGGTCAGCAGGCACCGGGCCTCGGCGGGAAGGCCGCCGTCCCAGGCCATCTCGAAGAGCGAGGTGTTGATCAGCTCCTCCAGGAAGGGATCGGTCTCGACGATACCGTAGAGGGAGTCGTCCTCGACCGGGGGCAGCTGCTTGTGGTCGCCGACCAGGGCCAGGGCCGAGCCGAGGCGCAGTGCCGGGAGCGACTCGTCGGCGCGCGCCTTGTTGGCCTCGTCGAGGATGACCACGTCGAAGTTCATGTCGGTGATCGCCGAGGTGGCTGCGGTCGCGCAGGTGGCGAAGTAGCAGTTGGCCTCCATCAACCGCGGGTCGTCCTCGTCGTCGCAGCGGAAGCGCTCCACAGCGGGGTGGACGCGCTCGGCCCGGGCGACCCGCACGGCTCGCATGCCGGGGGTGCCGGCGAGCCGCTCCAGAGCGTTGTCGACGGCGAGGTTGGAGTGGGAGGTGATCAGGATCCGCTCATCGGGATCAGCGGCAAGTCGCCGCTTAACCGCCTCGACGATGACGGTGGTCTTGCCGGTGCCCGGCGGCCCCTGGATGAAGACGGCCTGTCCGGCCTGGAGCCCGGAGAGGAGGGCGACCGCCCGGTCCTGAGGCGGGTTGGCCTGCATCCCCGCGGTGAGCCACCCGGCGGTCTCGGGGTTGGGGACGTACGCGGGGGAGCGCACGCTGTCAGCGGCGACCAGGAGCTGGGCGAGCAGGCCCACCCCGAAGTCCCGGGTCGCGATCGCGGCCAGCACCGAGCGCTTGGCCTGGTACAGCGACCGGTTGAAGGAGGGGGTGATGTAGCCCTCGGTTCCGGCGTGCTCGAAGGTGCGGGTCGAGACCTCGACGGTGTGCCGGCGGTGGTCGATCCGGGAGACCCGCCCCACGAAGTTGGGCTCGTCCTCCGGCTCCACCAGCACGGCGGCATCGGGCGCCAGGTTGATCGTCTCCCCCTCCGGGACGGAGAACTCGACCTTGGCGATCTCCGGCTGCCTGCGGTCCATCTCGCCGAACTCGCGCCCGCAGGACGGGCACCGGGTGTGCTCCCCGGGCCGCCAGAGTGCCCGGCAGGTCTTGCAGCGCCAGAATTCGCGGGTGGCGACGTAGCGCGTGCGCTGGGTCTGGGCGCGACCCTTCTCCGCCCCCTCGAGGCGTTCGACCAGCTTCAAGGTGGCGTAGAGGCGCTCGCTCTTGGCGGCCTTGGCGCCAGCCAGGCGCCAATCCAGGATCCGGAAGGTGTCGCTGGCCACCCCGTTGGCGGCGGTCACCACCGGGTGACGGGCGGTCAGGGTCAGGATTTTGGCTCCATCGGGATGGTCGCTCATCGGCTTGAGGGAGATGACCCTTAGAGCCATATGGGCGGGGTCGCCGCCCGGATCGGGCTGGGGGACGCACTGGAGGGTCAGGTCGGGGAGCGCCAGCCGGACCTGTGGAGGGTCCTCGTCGGTGAAGGAGACGGTCAGATGGCCGAGCTCCGACAGCCGTTCGGCGAAGATGGCGCGCGGATCATCGCCGGCGGCGCCGCCGTGTGCAAGTGTGGTGAGCACGACCATGGCGTCGCTCCCATCGGGGACGATGAGATGAAGCCGGTCGAGCGCGAGGTCCGGTGCGATCAGCGGACTGTCAACCTCGATGCGCCGCAGGCTGTGGCTGTGCGGCGTCAGCAGACGTATTCCGGGAAACTTCGGAGGCCCGCGCTCGCGGCTACGACGCGGCGTCTGGCCGGTGTCCGGCCCGGGCAGCGGCTCTCGAAAGCTCCCGCTTCCCGCGACTATACCCGAACCAGTGCCAGTTGCAACAGCCGGGCGGAATCGTGGCAGAGGTGTGGCGGCCTCTGGCAGGGTGCCGAGGCAACCCGCGTTGCGACAAACTGTGGCGCGATGACCGCAGTGGCGCCGTGACCGAGCCCGCACCGCCCCACCCCGGCAGGTACCCCGCGGCCGCCCCCACCACCGACCCGGTTGGTGAGCCCACCCGGGCCCGCCGGTCGAACCCACTCCCCCCGGGAGCCCTGGTCATCGGGATGGCCCTCGCCATCCAGGGGATCACGACCTACGCCTTCGTGGTCATCGCCAACCACGCTCTGGCGCCCCAGACCTACTCGGCGTTCAGCGCGCTCTGGGCGCTCACCTTCGTGGCCGCCCCGGGCCTCTTCCTGCCCCTGGAGCAGGAGGTGGGCCGGGCCGCCTCGGCCCGGCGGGTGGCTGGGCTGGGGGCCGGGCCGGTGGTGCGGCGGGCCCTCCTGCTCGGGATCGGCATCTCCATCGGCGTGATGGTGCTGGCCGCCGCCGGCGAGAGCCCGCTGGTGGGCACCTTCTTCAACGGTCAGGGCCTGATGCTGCTGGGGTTCCTGGTCGCCATGGCCGTCTACGCCTTCTACTACCTCTCGCGGGGGACGCTGGCCGGGGCGGGCCGGTTTGGCGGCTACGCCACCCTCCTCATGGTCGAGGGGGCGGTTCGGATCGCGGCGGCGCTGGTGCTGCTCAAGGCCGGGGTCACCAACGGAGGCGCCTTCGGTCTGGCCATCAGCCTTCCCTGCGTGATCGGCCTCGCGATTGTGCTGCCCCGCCAGCGGGGCATCGCGGCCCCCGGGCCCCCCGCCCGCTGGAGTGAGCTCTCCGCCGCCCTCGGCTGGCTGCTCACGGGGTCGCTGCTCGCTCAAGCCCTGATGAACGTCGCGCCTCTCGCCACCAAGGCCCTCTTCAGCGGCGGCGACCCGACGGCGGCGGGGCGCGTGCTCAACGGGCTGATCGTCGCCCGCATCCCCCTCTACTTCTTCCAGGCGATCCAGGCCTCGCTGATGCCCAAGCTCTCGGCCGACGCGGCCGCCGGTCGATTCCACGAATTCCGTCTGCTGCTCCGCCGCATCCTGCTGCTGGCCGCCCTGATCATCGTGGTCTCGGTGGCGGGCATGGCCCTGCTCGGGCCACCGATCCTCCAGATCCTCTTCCACAGCAGCCGCCCCCTGGGGCGGGGTGACCTGGCCCTGCTCGCGCTCGGCAGCGAGGGAGTGATGGTCGCCCTCGCCCTCGCCTACGCCTGCATCGCGCTGCGCGGGTACCGGAGCGCCACGGCGGGCTGGGTTTCGGGAAGCGTCGCCCTGGTGCTGGCCCTGGTGGTGCTGCCGGGGACGCTGCTCCGTGTGGAGATCTCTTTCTGCGTCGCGGTCGCGGTCGCCTGCGCGGTCATGGGCGTCGCCCTCACCGCGCGTCTCCGCCGCGTCGAGGCGGCGGCCCCCACCTCCCCGGCCGGCTGACCCTCAGGGCCGGGGCGGCCACCGTTACCGCGGTGGCAATGCGGATATGGCGGTCAGATCGGCGGCGACCGCCCGTAGGTCGGACTCCACCATCATCGCGACCAGCTCGGGGAAGGAGACGGTGGGCTGCCAGCCGAGGACGCGGCGGGCCTTGCCGGCGTCGCCGACCAGCATGGCGACGTCCGCGGGCCGGAGGAATCGCTCGTCGACCACGACGTGGTCCTGCCAGCGCAGCCCGACCTGGCCAAATGCGAGCTCCAGCAGCTCGCGCACCGAGTGGGTCTCCCCGGTCGCGACCACGAAGTCGTCGGGCTCGTCCTGCTGCAGCATCAGGTGCATCGCCCGCACGTAGTCACCGGCGAATCCCCAGTCGCGCTGGGAGTCGATGTTGCCGAGGCGAAGCTCGGTCTCCAGCCCCAGCTTTATCCGCGCCGCCCCGTCGGTGATCTTGCGGGTGACGAACTCGAGTCCACGCCGCGGCGACTCGTGGTTGAAGAGAATGCCGCTCGCCGCGAACATCCCGTAGCTCTCTCGGTAGTTGACGGTGATGTAGTGGCCGTAGACCTTGGCCACGCCGTACGGGGAGCGGGGGTGGAACGGGGTCAGCTCGGTCTGCGGCGTCTCCCGCACCTTGCCGAACATCTCGCTGCTCGACGCCTGGTAGAAGCGGATCTTGGGGTTGACCACCCGGATCGCGTCGAGCATCCGGGTGACCCCCAAGCCGGTGATCTCCCCGGTGTTGATCGCCTGCTTGAAGGAGAGGGCGACGAAGCTGATCGCCCCCAGGTTGTAGACCTCGTCGGGATGGGTGGCCTCGAGAGCGCTGATCAGCGACGACTGGTCGTGGAGGTCGCCCTCGATCAGGTGAAGCTCGGGGACGATGCGCCGGACGATGGCGGCGCGGGGATTGTTCTGCCCGCGGATCAGCCCGTGCACCTCGTAGCCCAGCGACACCAGGTGCTCGGCCAGGTAGCTGCCGTCCTGGCCGGTGATGCCGGTGATCAGTGCGGATTTGCTCATGGCGCGGATATTCTCATCCCGGCGGCTCGTGGCGCGGGGCGGCCGGCGTGCCGGGGGCGGGCGCGGCAGGAAGGACCGCCTCATCGAGCCTGTCGAGATCGGCGGCCACCATCTCGCGGACGATCGTCGCGAAGTCGTGGGTGGGTGCCCAGCCGAGGCGTGTCCGCGCCCGGGTGGCGTCCCCACAGAGCCGGACGGGCTCGGCGGGCCGGAGCAGCTCGGGGTCGATGACCACGTGCCGGTGCCAGTCGAGGCCGACCGAGGAGAAGGCGATGTCGAGCAGCTCGCGCAGGCTGTGGGTCTCGCCGGTCGCCACCACGAAGTCGTCCGCCGCCTTCTGCTGCAGGACCAAGTGCATGGCCCGGACGTAGTCGGGGGCGTAGCCCCAGTCGCGCACCACGTCCAGGTTTCCGAGCCGCAACTCGGCCTCCAGGCCGCGGGAGATCCGGGCCGCCGCGGTGGTGATCTTGCGAGTCACGAAACCGGGGCCCCGGCGCGGCGACTCGTGGTTGTAGAGGATGACCGTGGCGGCGAAGACACCGTGGCTGCGCCGATAGAGCTGGACCGTCTCGTGGGCGAAGGCCTTGGCCACGCCGTAGGGGGAGATCGGGCAGAGCGGCGTGGTCTCGTCCTGGGGCGCGGTCAGCGCTCCCCCGAAGATCTCGGAGCTGGACGCCTGGAGCAGGCGGATCGGGGCCCCGCTGCCGCGCACCGCCTGGAGCAGGCGGAGGACCCCGAGCCCGGTGACGTCGGCGACGGCCACGGGGTCGTCGAAGGACGCTGCGACCGAGGTGGCGGCGGCCAGGTTGTAGATCTCCTGCGGCCGCGCGGCCGCGATGGCAGCCTGGAGCGAGGCGCTGTCGGTGAGCAGCCCCTCGCGGAGCTGGACGGATGCCGGGACCTCGCGAGGCACGACCTCTCCCGGCATGACCAGCCCGTGGACCTCGTACCCCTCCGCGAGGAGCAGCTCGCAGAGGTAGGGACCGTCCTGGCCGGTGACCCCGGTGACCAGGGCGCGACGGTTGACTTGGGACATGGCCCGACTGTAGCGGCCGGGCGGACACATTGTGTAGGCCCCGCTCCGCGGCGGCAGGAGCCGGCGTCCGGGGGGCGAGGCGCTCCTGACGTGGTGACCCGGAGCCGCGGCGCCCCGTGGCGCGTAGGATCGACGCATGGCCGATCCACAACCGGGAGTGGACCTCTCGGGCATCCACCGCGAGCTGGACAAGCTCAAGTCGCAGCTCTGCCGCTGCCAGCACCAGGGCACCTGCCTGAGCTGCAAGGGCTTCGAGGTTGTCCGCCAGCAGGCCCAGGCGGTGGCCGCCGCCGCCTCTCAGCCGGTGCTGATGCAGGTCGCCCAGGAGGCGGCCATGCGGGACCTCTTCTCCCAGCTCGGCGGCCTCCAGGACAAGCTGACCGGCGACCCCCAGCTCTCCGACCTCCTCTCTCGTTTCGCGGAACGTGTGCAGGAGGACCTCGGCGGCCCCGAGGAGTTGGAGAAGCTCCTCCGCAGCCTCGGCTTCGCCGGACCGGGTGCGCCCGGGGCCCCCGCCACCGGGACCACCTCCTTCGACGACCGCCCCTCCCCCGCTGGCGATCGGCCGGCGCCGCCCGACGAGGGTCTTTGGCCCCGCCCGCGGCAGCTGCCGCGCGAGGACCCCCCGGAAGCCCCCGACGACGGCCCCGGTGGCACGGGAGGGCCGGGGCAGCCGGCCGGCGACCCCCCCTCGGACGGTACCCCGGGCTGAACCGTCCGGCCATGGACCTCGCGGCTGCAGACGTTCCGGAGGCCACCCCGGCGTGGCGGATCGAGGCAGCCGACTGCCTCGACTTCCTGGCCGGCCTCGCGAACGAGTCGATCGACTGCATCGTCACCGACCCCGCCTACTCGGGGATGAACCAGCACATGCAGTTTGGCCATGGGCGGATCGTCGGCCACTACGGCGAACCCGGGAACACTCGCTGGTTCGAGGAGTTTCGCGACGACCCCGCGACCTTCTCCCGTTTCCTCGGCGAGTGCCATCGCGTGCTCCGCCCCGATCGCCACATCTACGTGATGTTCGACTCCTTCTCCCTGCTCAGCCTGGGCGCGCTGATGCGCGAGTACTTCAACGTCAAAGGGCTGATCGTCTGGGACAAGGTCAACATCGGCATGGGCCATTACTTCCGCCGCCGGCACGAGCTGGTGGTGTTCGCCAGCAAGGGCAGCCGGCGCCTCTCGCGACGCGACCTGGGTGACGTCTGGCGGATCAAGCGAATCCACCGCGGCGCATACCCCACCCAGAAGCCGGTGGAGCTCTTCTCCAGGATGCTGATGGGGAGCGTCGAGCCGGGGATGGTGGTGTGCGACCCGTTCGCCGGGAGCGGGAGCTCGGCACTCGCAGCGCTCGCCGCCGGCTGCTCGTTCGTCGGCGCCGACCTGAGCGACACGGCGGTGACCCTGGCGCGTGAGCGGTGCGCCGCCTACGCGACGACTGGGAACGATCCCCTGGGGCGATGACGGGGTGCTGAGGGGTTCTCGAGCTCCCGGCTAAACAGGGACGGGCCCGGCGACACGCCGAGCCCGTCCAGAGATGGGGCTTGCGGGGGAGGGCACGACTCCCACGCTCGCCCAAACATCAACTTCAGGTGGCCCCGGCCACGGCCGGAACCGGGAGGTGGGGTGCCCCGGGGTAGGGCTCCAGGTCGACGGCGACCTCACCGTGGATCAGCTGGTCGCCCGCCTCGAGGTGGGCATCCGGTGCCCGCAGCGGCACCACCAAACCGATCAGCTTCACGATGATGAAGGTCGCGACCGCGTCGTACCCGATGATGAAGAGCAGGGCGAGGAACTGGACCAGGAGCTGGTGCGGGTTGCCGTACCAGAGCCCGGTGACGGCCGAGTTCGCGGTGCCCTTGATGCCCAGGTACTCGACCATCTTCGGGTCGGCCATCACGCCGGTGAAGAGACCACCCATCGCCCCGGCCACACCGTGGGTGTGGATGACGCCGAGGGTGTCGTCCACCCGGCGGAAGATCGCGAACCTGGGCGCGACGTTGATGGTGATCCAGGGCAGGGTGCCCGCCAGGACCCCGAGCACCAGCGCGGCGTAGCCGTCGATGAAACCGGCCGCCGGGGTGATGGCCACCAGGCCGGCCACCATCCCGTTGATGGAGCCGGCGACGCTCACCTTCTTGAACCGGAGGGCGTCCCACATCACCCAGGTGCAGAGCGCGGTCGCGGTGCAGAGGTGGGTGTTGAGGATGGCCGCCGCCGCGTCCGCGTTGGCGAAGTACGGGTCACCGCCGTTGAAGCCGCTCCAGCCCAGCCAGAGCAGGCCGCCGCCGGCCACCGCCATGATCAGGTTGCTCGGCGAGGTGTGCTGCCGGTCGCGGAGCAGCCGGGGACCGATCACCGCCGCCGCGGTGAATCCGGAGACGGCCGCGGCCACGTGGATGACGTAGCCACCCGAGAAGTCCACCGCTCCCATCTGGGAGAGCCAGCCGCCGCCCCAGATGCTGAAGGCCCCCACCGAGTAGACCAGCGTGATCCAGAGCGGGACCAGCAGCGCCCAAGCCTTGAAGCTGATCCGGCCGAGCAGCGAGCCACCCAGGATGATCACCGTGATGGCCGCAAAGACGAACTGGAAGTAGACCATCGAGCTGAGCGGGAAGCGGAGCGGCGGCATCAGCCCGTTGAGGAGCGGGATGTGCGCCTGCGTCTCCAGGCT
>JBEKGP010000008.1:0-46475 GCA_050012735.1 Candidatus Dormibacteria bacterium | reverse complement strand
TCGTCGATCTGGTGGGGGGCGCCGGGTGAGCCACACCACAGCCGCCCCGCCGGCCGGGAGCGCCCGCTGATGGCCATCCTCATCGACCGCTCGAACCGGGTGCTGGTGCAGGGCATCACCGGCCGCGAGGGGAGCTTCCACACCCAGCAGATGCAGGCGTATGGCACGCGCGTCGTCGCCGGCGTGGTGCCCGGCCGGGGTGGGGGCGAGACCCTGGGTGTTCCCATCTTCGACACCGTCGCCGAGGCGGTGGCCAGGACGGGGGCGGACACCGCCTTCACCATCGTGCCGCCCCCGTTTGCCGCCGACGCCGTGATGGAGGCGGCCGCGGCCGGCCTGCGCCTCGGGGTCTGTGTCACCGAGGGCATCCCCGTGCTCGACATTGTCCGGGCCACCGCCTTCGTCGCCGGCACCGCGATGCGCCTGATCGGCCCCAACTGCCCGGGGGTGATGACCGCGGGGCAGGCCAAGATCGGTTTCATCCCCAACCACGTCGGGCGTCCCGGGCGGGTCGGGGTAGTGGCGCGGAGCGGCACCCTCACCTACGAGGTGATCCAGGGACTCTCCGAATCCGGGTATGGCGAGACGACGGCGGTGGGGATCGGAGGTGACCCGGTGCTCGGCTCCACCTTCGTCGACATCCTCCCCCTCTTCGCGGACGACCCTGCGACCGAGGCGGTGGTGCTGGTCGGAGAGATCGGGGGATCGGATGAGGAGAGGGCCGCCGCGTGGATCCGCTCGTCCGGGTTCGATCGGCCGATGATCGCCTTCATCAGCGGGCGGACGGCGCCCCCGGGGAAGCGCATGGGCCATGCCGGGGCGATCATCAGCGGAACCACGGGGTCCGCCCAGGGCAAGATCGACGCTCTCTCCGCCGCGGGAGCCGCCGTCGCCGACACCATCGAGGACGTGGTGCGGCTGGTCGGGGAGAGGCTGAGGCCCTAGCTGTAGCGCCCACGGACCGTGTTGACAAAGGGAGAGACATCCCGACGGTCTGGGACGGGGGCGCGCCGCTACCGGGTGGGGTGTGGCTTGGCTCGGGGCCGTCCCCTCAGCTTCGCCCGGTACATGGCCAAGTCGGCGCTGCGCAGGATGTCGTCCGGACGCTCCTGGCCGGTGGCACTCAGGGCCGCTCCGACAGCCGCGCTGATGACCACCTCCTCACCGTCGATGTCATAGGGGGCGCAGAGCCGGCGGGAGATGTCGTCCGCGATGGCGTCCACATCCGCGGGGGCGCGGACGTCCTCCAGCAACACCGCGAACTCGTCACCCCCCAGGCGTGCCGCGGTGTCGCTCTGGCGCAGACGCTGACCGATCCGCTCCGCCACCTTGACGAGCAGCTGATCCCCGGCCAGGTGCCCGAGATTGTCGTTCACCTGCTTGAAGCCGTCGAGGTCCAGGAAGAGCAGCGCGATCCGCGCCTCGGGGTTGCGCCGGGCCCGCGCCAGGGCCTGGGTCAGGCGGTCGAGGAAGAGGGTGCGGTTGGGCAGCCCGGTCAGGGCGTCGTGGTGGGCGCCGTAGCGCAGCCTCTCCTCCAGCTCGCGTTGCGCCGTCACATCGGTCAGCGAGCCCACCAGGCGGGTGGCGGGGCTGTCCGGCGTGGCGCGAATGGCGAGAGCCTGGCAGCGCATCCAGCGGTAGGTGCCGTCGGCGGCGCGGAGCCGGTGCTCGCACTCCATCACCTCGCGCTTGCCGTCGACACACTCGCTAACCGCCTTGCGCAGCCGGGGCAGGTCGCCCGGATGCACCCGTCGGAACCACTCGTCGGGGCTGGTTCCCAGCTCAGATCCCCGGTACCCGATCATCGTCTTCCACCGGTCCGAGTAGTAGATGCTCGCTGTGCCGAGTTCCCAATCCCAGAGACCGTCGTTGGCCGCTCGCGCCGCCAGTGCGTAGCGCTCCTCACTGCGCTGGATCTCCTCGACCAGGTCGCGTTCGCGCTTGTAGGCCCGGGCCAGGTCCTCGGTCTGGGAGCGAAGCCATTCGGTCATGACCTCGCGCTCCACCGCGACGCTGACCAGGGCGCTGTTCTCGAAGTGCAGATCCCGCCCGGTGACCTGGGTGACCTCGACCGGGGCGACCATGGCCATCAGCCCGAGATCCATGCCGTTGGTCCTGACGGGCATCACCAACCCAATGTCGCCAGGTGCCCATTGCCCGCTCTCTAGGAGTCCAGTCGGAGGGAAGTCCTCGACCCGGACCTGTGCGGGGAGCGAGGCGAGCGGAGGGCCTTCCCGCGCGTAGGTGCCCGTCATGGTCAGGAGATGCTGGCGATCCCCACCTTCCTCGCGGTTCGCCGACCAGAGACCGAGGCAGCCCACCCGCGCCGTGGTGTGATCGAGCCAGCCGAGGGATCGGGGGTCGCCGGTGCTGCCGCTCACCAGGGCCATGCTCAACTGGTGCTCCCGGCGCATCTGCAGGTTGAGCACCGTGTTGGCCGTCGACTCGCGCTGTGCCAGCAATCGGGAGAGCTCTACCAGGATCTCGGTGATGCCGGCCTGCAGCTGCGCCGTCTCCTCGGCGGGGACCCGGGCCGCCTCCAGTTCCTGCCAGTAGCGGCGCGCGCAGTTCACGCTCGCCGTGATCGTGGTCCAGCGCGGACTGATCGAGAAGAGCGCCTGGGCCGCCCTGCGGTGGGCGCATCCCGAGGCCTGGTCGCTCTCCTTGCCCGGCTGCGCGCAGCGCGCGATGGCCTCCACTGCCACGTCGAGCGCTGCGGACTGCTCGGGGGGCAGCGATTCCATCCCGTTCAGGAGTCGCTGGAGCCGGAAACGGAGCCGGTCCTTCGGAGTGGTGAGGAGAGCGGTGCCCGGGTCACCGAGCACCTCCGGCGCCGAGCCGGTCGCGCAGCCGCAGGACTCCCGGGCGACGAAGGACGTCGGCACGCGATGGACTTCCGGCGCCACCTCACGGCCCGCCACCAGCTCGAGGATGAGGGTGGCGGCGCGGCGACCGGTGGCGGAGAAGGTCTGGCGCACCGTCGAGAGGGTCGGACGCACCGCCGCGGCCGCATCCACGTCGTCGAAGCCGACGACCGCCTGGTCGTCAGGCAGGTCCAGTCCCGCCTCCGCGAGCGCCTTCATGAGGCCCAGCGCGTTGTAGTCGGTGGCCGCGAAGACGGCGGTCGACGGCATGCCCGCGGCGAGCATCGCCCTCCCCGCCGCCTCGCCCGTCCCCTCCAGGTTGTCGGCAGTCTCGAAGAGGAGGCTTGCGTCCGGCTCGATGCCGTGGCCGACAAGCGCCTCCTGGTAGGCCTGGTAGCGCTCCCGAGTATCCGCCTGGAAGAGGCTGCCCACGAAGGCGATGCGCCGGTGACCGTGCTCGACGAGGTGGCCGATGGCCTGGAGGACCCCGATGCGATTGTCCGCCCGGACCACCGGGCAGGCGAAGCCCTCCACCTCCTCGCTGAGCAGGACCACGGGCTTGCCGGCGTCGCGCAGGGACTGCAGGTACGCCCGGTCGACCGCATTCACCACGACGATGAAACCGGCCACGTGGTCCCAGGCCACGCGAAGGCTGTAGTGCGGTACCAGGGCGTCGAGGCTACCCTGGCTCGGGTCGAGAGTCTGGATCGCCACCAACCGGCCATCGGCCCGGGCGACCGTGTCGGAGATCGCCGCGAGCACCGCGCTCATGTAGCTGCCGGCGATCAACGGTGACAGGACCCCGATCCTGAGCTGTCCGTCCCGCCTCTCGACCACCGGCCACGCCTCCAACGCTGCGGCACTTGACCGCGTCGGCGGCGGTCTGTCAACGCCAGCGGGCCACGCCCGCGCGCCGGCGGCCAGTGGAGGTGCAGCCTCGCGCGGATTCTGGCACTCTGGGTGGAGCGATTTCCCGGCCGGCGGGGAGTTGTCATCATCTCGACACAATTCTTCCCTCGGAACTCGTGAAAGTCCGCGGGCGGCCCGGTTCGGCGCTCTCGTCCCGCCGCGAGGCGGCCGCAACGGCAACGCGAGTGGCGTGTTTGCTGAGATGACGCCGGCCGGCCGGCTGCCCCGGGGAGGCGGCAACGCGGCCCGCGTCGATCGTCGTCGCGGACAGGTACGGGCGGTACTGGTCCTGCCTCCCGCATCTCCGGGTCCCCCTTTCCCCGTGGCCCTGGTTTACCCTTGCCCGCGACCGAAAGCTTCCCCACACCCCGTCAACGTTCCAGAAGAGGGACCTGATCGGCCGGGTCCATGGTGGTGCGGGCGTCCGCCCACCTCGCGACTCCCGACCGGAACATATCGAGATGGCACCGAGAACGCGCCTACGGCGCTCGCGGTATCGCGTGCTCCCCCGCTGGATGACGAGCAAGCGCACGGTCGTCGCCGTGGTGGTGGTGGTGGCCGCCGTCGGCGGCGTCTTCGCCTACCGCACCCTGGACGGTCTGGCGCACCTCTTCCACACCAACGTGGCCTCCGTTGTCGGGAGCCTGGTCCGGGGTGAGAGTGGCTCGACAATCCAGAATCACCAGGTCGCCGAGGAGCAGCGGATCAACATCGCTCTCTACGGTTACGGTGGCGCTGGTCACGACGGGGCCTACCTCTCCGACTCGATCATGGTCATCTCTATCCAGCCGCACGCGACCGGACCTCCGCAGGTCGCCGAGATCTCGATTCCCCGCGACTGGTACGTGCCGATGTACAACGCGGCCGGCAAGAAGGTCGACGAGGGCAAGATCAACCAGGCCTACAGCGACGGCGTGCTGGACGGCGACGGCGGGGTCCAGGCCGGCCAGGAGGACGCCGGGGGCGCGATGGCGGACGCCGCCCTCTCCCACCTTCTCGGCATCCCGATCGACTACTTCGTGGGGCTCGACTTCACCGCCTTCAAGCAGGGCGTGGACGCCGTGGGAGGCATCGACATCGACGTCCCGGTCAGCTTCGTCGACCCCCAGTACCCCTCGTGCGATGCTGACACGTGCCCGTACAAGGAGATCAGCTTCAAGGCGGGTGAACAGCACATGAGCGGCGCCATCGCGCTCGAGTACGCGCGATCCCGTCATGGGGACAACGGTCAGGGCACCGACTTCGCGCGCAGTCAGCGCCAGCAGCAGATCCTGACCGCCATCAAGGCGAAGGTGCTCTCCATCGGGGGCATCGGGGATCTCCCCAGCCTGCTCGACGCGCTGGGCGGAAACGTCGACACCAACATGACACTTGACGATGTGGAGGCGATCTACAACCTGGTGAAGGGAGTCGACTCCGCCTCCATCGTCCACGCCGGTCTGGACGCCACCAACTTCCTTTACGAGTGCAATGTGCCCACCTGTTCTGCCGATTACCTCTACGCCGACGACGGCAGCTACGCGACCATCGACCATTTCATCGAGAACGTCTTCGCCCCGCAGGGTTCCCTCGGCGAGAACCCGAAAGTTGGCATCGAGGATGGCAGTGGCACGGGCAATGGGGCCTCCGCCCGCTGGGTCGGAATCTTCGGCGACTTGGGCTGGTCGACCCAGGACCTGGGTAGGGTCCCGACCACTTCCGGGACTGTGGTCATCGATCAGAGCGGCGGAACCGAGACTGCGGCTGCGAAGTGGTTCGCGGCATACTTTGGTGTCCCCGTCACGACGGTGTCGCCGCCCAGCCCGGGAGCGACCGGCTCCGCAGACGGGGTGACCGTCATCCTCGGCCAGGATGAGGAGAGCGCCTTCAACCACGATCCGGGATATGGGAGCTGACCTTGCGCATCGGCATCCTCACCGGGGGCGGTGACGCTCCCGGGCTCAACGCGGCGATCCGCGGGGTGGGACGGCGTGCCCTCGCCCACGGCGATACTGTCATTGGTGTCAAGAACGGCTGGGCTGGCCTGATCGGCGATGGCGACTTCATGGAGCTGGACCGCCGCCTCTTCTCGGGCATCCTCCAGCTCGGAGGCACCGTCCTGGGAAGCTCCCGGACCAACCCGATGAAGCGCGAGGGTGGTCGCGAGGAGGTCCTCCGCAACCTCGGTCGGGCCGAGCTCGATGCCCTGGTCGCCATCGGCGGCGACGACACCCTCTCCGTCGCTGCCTGGCTGGCGGACCACGGTGGGGCGGTGGTCGGCGTCCCCAAGACGATGGACAACGACCTCTCGGTGACCGACTACTGCATCGGCTTCGACACTGCGGTGAGCCGCGTCGCCGAAGCGCTCGACCGGCTCCACACCACCGCGGCCTCCCACCACCGGGTGATGGTGGTCGAGGTGATGGGCCGGGACACCGGCTGGGTGGCCCTGATGGGAGGCCTCGCCGGCGGTGCGGACCTGATCCTGATCCCTGAGATCACCGTCAGTCTCGACGAGATCATCGACCGCCTTCAGAAGCGCCTCCAGAGCGGCCACGACTTCAGCATCATCGTGGTCGCTGAGGGCGTGCAGGTGGCCGGCGTCACCGACCAGCAGGGGGGCGACGGCAAGGTCGACGCCTTCGGCCACGCCCAGCTGAGCAAGCGCGGGGTCGCCGAGACCCTGGCCGAGGTCATCGAGGAGCGCCTCGGGCACGAGACCCGGACCACGGTGCTCGGGCACACCCAGCGGGGCGGCACCCCGTCGGCCTACGACCGGATCTGGGCCACCCGGGTGGGCGTCGCCGCCTACGACCTGGTGCTCTCCAAGAGCTGGGGGATGATGCCGGTGGTGCGCAACGGGACCGTCGAGACGGCCCCGATCGGCGACGTCGCCCGGCAGCAGCGCCGCGTCCCGGCGGACCTCTACGAGCTGGCCAAGATCTTTTACTGAGCCTACGGGGTGAGGAGGGAGAGCCGTCAGGCTCTTCCTCCGAACGTAGGACGGCTCAGTACCGTGTACTAGTCGTGACGGAGTGGCGAGAGCCGTGAGAGGCTCCCGCCACTCCGCACCGCGGAGGGCTGGCGGGATCACCCGGGCGGGTGATCGCACTGCCGCGCAGCTCGCACCGACGTCAGCGGAAGGGCGCCTGTAAGCCGTAGGCTTTCGCGCCGAGCGGAAGATGCCTCCGCACTCTCCACCGACTGCCAAGGTGTGACGACACATGAAATTCGAGCACAAGCCTCATGCCCGTACGCTTGCCATCCTCGAACATCGCGTGCATCCGACCAGGGCTCGTGACCAGCTGCCGCACGGCAACCGCTACTCCCGGGTCAACAGCTGGCTGGCGGTGAAGATCACCCAGGGCGTGGGCAGCATGACCTGCGCCTGGCTCTTCTGCATCCTCGCCCTGGTCGGCCTACCGGCGGCGCTCGCCAAGGGTGGCGAGGGGCCGGTGGCCTGGATCGCCCAGACCTTCCTCCAGCTCGTCCTCCTCTCCATCATCATCGTCGGGACCAACATCCAGTCGGCCGCCAGCGACAAGCGGTCCCAGGACACCTATGCCGATGCGGAGGCCGTACTCCACGAGGCGATGCAGATCCAGGCGCACCTCGAGGAGCAGGACAAGGCGCTCACCGCGCTGGTGACCAAGCTGGGGGTTGCGCTCGACTGACGCGTCACCGCCGGCATCCGGCCCCCCGAGCCCGGGGGCTCGCGCCGTGCCCTTCCGGCTCGGCGCGAGCCGTCCGCCTGCCGCCCGGCTCCACCCACCGCCCTGTCCGGAATCCGCGAGCGTTCACTGTGTCTCTCCCCCCAACATGGGCTCGTGGAGGATTTCGAGAGCCGGTACCGCGCGGTGGCGAGCCGCGATCGCCGCTTCGAGGGGAGGTTCCTGGTGGCGGTGACCACCACCGGCGTCTATTGCCGTGTCGGGTGTCCCTCGCGGACCCCGCGTCGCGACCACGTCCGCTTCCTTCCTTCGCCAGCGGCCGCCGAGGCGGCCGGGTTTCGTGCCTGCAAGCGCTGCCGGCCCGACCGGCTGGATAAGCCCGACGGTGCGCTGGTGGGCAGGGCGCTACGCCTCATCGCCGCCGGCCTGGCCGATGGCGGCGGCATCGAGGGCGTCGCCCGCCGGCTGGGCGTCAGCTCCCGGACGTTGGATCGGCACTTCACGGCCTCGATCGGCGCCTCGCCGCACCAGCTGGCCCGCAGCCGCCGGGTGCAGACGGCCCGCACCCTGATCGCGCAGAGCTCGATGCCGTTCGTGGACGTGGCCTTCGCCTCCGGCTTCGGCTCCCTTCGCCAGTTCAACGAGACGATCCGCCAGGAGCTGGGGGTCGCGCCCAGAGCTCTCCGTGGGGTCACGACGGGGGCTGATCGAGCGCCGCAGCCGCCCCATCGCCGCCCCGCGGCACCGGGGACGGGCGAGCGGGCTCCCGACGCCACCGGGTTGGAGGAGAGCGACCCCGGCGGCTGGCTCACGCTCCGCCTTGCCCGCCGGGATCCGTTCGCGGCGGCCCCGCTCCTCTCCTTCCTCTCGGTCCGGGCCGTCCCCGGCGTGGAGTCCGCCACCGCAGGTGGCTACGCCCGCGGTCTGCGCACCCCCGGCGGGGCCGCTGTCGTCCTGCTCACCCCTGGGGACGGTCACGTCCTCCTGCGCGTCCGCCTGGACGATCTCTCCGACCTGGAAGGGGTGGTCCGCCGGTGCCGCCGGCTGCTCGACCTCGACTCCGACCCGGATGCCGTCGCCGCCGGCCTCCGCCGCGACCCGCTGCTCGACCGGCTCATCGCCGGCCTGCCCGGTCTTCGGGTTCCGGGCAGCGCCGAGCCGTTCGAGACCGCGGTCCGAGCGGTTCTCGGTCAGCAGGTCTCGGTCGCGGCCGCCCGTACCCTGGCCGCCCGGCTGGTCGCGCGCCACGGCGATCCGCTCCCCTTCCCGATCGGAGGCGTCACCCACCTCTTTCCCTCGCCAGAGCGCCTCGCCGGAGCCGATCTCGACGGGCTCGGACTGACCGGCCGGCGGATCAGTTCCGTTCGGGCTCTGAGCGGTACCGTTGCGGCGGGTGACCTGGACCTCGCCGGAGCGGGCGCGGATGAGCTCGACGCGATCCTGAGCGGCCTGCCCGGCTTCGGCCCGTGGACACGAGCCTATGTCGCGATGCGCGTCCTCGGCGACCCCGACGCCATCCCGCTCGGTGACCTTGGGCTGCGGCGAGCGATGGAGCGGCTCGGGGAGGCCGCAGACGCCGGTAGTCTGGCCCGGCGTGCGGAGCTCTGGCGCCCCTGGCGCGCCTACGCGGCGCTCCACCTCTGGAATAGCCTCACCGCCCCCACCGCCGCGGGTGCCGCCGGCGCGCCCGCTCCTGAACCGCCGGAGCCACCGGAGATGTCGCCATGACCTACGACGCCGTCACCGTCCCCGCCCCCTTCGGGGCTTTCACCGCGATCGCGGAGGGCGGCACCGTCGTGGGCAGCGGCTTCACCGCCGGCGCGGACGAGCTGCGTGGCCGTCTGCCCGAGCCCCACGCGGAGATCCGCGTCCGCGTCGAGCTCGGCGAGATCTCCTCGGCGCTGGAGGCGTACTTCACGGGGGCCGACGTCACGGCCCTGGATCGGCTCCCGGTGCGGATGGAGGGTAGCCCCGCCATGCGCAGGCTCTGGGACGAGCTGCGGCGGATCCCCGCCGGAGAGGTTCGCAGCTACGCCCAGCTGGGAGGCGACCGCCGCCATGCGCGGGCCGCCGGCTCCGCCTGCGCCCGCAATCCCATCCCGCTGATCGTCCCCTGCCATCGGGTGGTGCGCACCGACGGCTCTCTCGGAGGCTTCGGCTGGGGCCTCCCGCTCAAACAGTGGCTGCTTGACCACGAGGCGGCCGCGAGAGGACCGCGGCACGAGGTCACCGAGGCCGGCTGATCCCCGTCACCAGATCCCCGGGATGAGCCGGGCCCGCCCCGCAGCCCACGCCCGCCACTCCGGGAAGGACTTGCTCAGGAGACTCTCCTCGTAGTGGATTCGGGTCACCTGAAGAGCGCAGAAGATCACGACCAGGCCGATCGTGGCGAGACTTCCGCTGGAGGTCACCATCACCAGTGCCGACAGGATCTCGCAGACGTAGAGGGGGTGGCGAACCAGGCGATAGGGGCCTCCGGTCACCAGGCTTCTCGCCGCCGGGAAGATGCCGAAGGAGAGCCCTAGGGCCAGCAGGCCCCAGACGGCGCCGGCCGTGGCGCCCACCAGGACGATCGTGCAGGCGGTCCCCACCCAGGCCGGGACGGCAAAGATGGTCACGCCCCCACCAATCCCGGTGCCGCAGAGGAGCAGGATCGCGGTCCCGAGAAAGGCGACCACCCGCGGCAGGACCCTGCCGTCCGCTGCCTGTGGCTTCGGTCGCACCACGAAGAGGACGACCGGGATCAGACAGAAGGCGGCGAACAGGCTCTCCCGCACCGGTCCGCCCACCACCGTCAGCCAATTGACCGGGGAGAGGCGGGAGGCGAAGGCGTTCACGATCACCTCGTACCCGAGCACGGCGTAGAGCACGGCAGGGACGATCCGGCCCATCAGCAGGTAGCGCAGGTCCGAGAAGGCACCGGCGGGCCGTCGCGGGGTGACCCCCGGGAGGGCAAGCGGTGCGGTCGGGGGACGGCCCGCGCGAGCGGTGTCGAACGCTCTCACGCCGGCAGTATCGGGCATGGGCTCTCCACCAAACTCGCGGCGATCAACCCGTCACGCTCTTCGTCCGACGACGTTGCAGCGGTCACCGGGGATCGGCAACCGGCTGATCCGCGCCGCCCGCGGCCCAGTCGAGGCTGCGGCGAGTCAGCTTCCTGCCCCGCCGGGCGGCTACCACGATCGCAGCCAGCAGCAGGGCGTTGCCGACAATCAGGAACACGATGATCTGGAGGCCGCTTCCCATGTGGATTCCGGAGACCAGGGAGATGAGGTCGATCGGTGGCACCGCCGAGGTGTCGAACTGGTCGGGATTCACGGCCCCCGAGCCGGAGACGCCACTCGGCCGGCTGGGTGGGGTGGTCGTCGCCGGCGGGACGATCACCGCGGCCGGTGCGGATGTGGTCGTGCCCTTCGGCGCCGGGGTGGCGGTCGGCGTCGCGCCCGGCTTGGGTGTGGACGTTGGCAGCGGCGTGGAGGTCGGCTTCGGCGTGGCGGTCGGCTGCGGGGTCGGGGTCGGGGACCCATTCGCCGTGACCGTCTCGGTGACGGAGCCCGACGCGGCCGCGAAGTTCTCGTCGCCGGCGTAGCTGGCGGCGATGGTCTGGGTGCCGGCCGCCAGGGTCGAGAGCGTCTCCGAGGCCTGCCCCAGGCTGTCGACGGCGACCGCCTCCGGCTTGGTCCCCTTGACGGTGAAGGTGATCGTCCCGGTGGGGGTGAGGCTGGAGGAGGGGTGATTGACCGTCGCCGTGACGATGAGCGCCTGGCCCGCCGGGGAGGGGTTGAGGGAGGTGGCCACCGCCAGCGTCGTCGGGGCGGCCACCCGCGTGACTGTGACCGCGACCGACGATGAGGAGGTCGCCGGGGTGTAGGCACTGACGCTGGGCAGGTACTCGGCAGTGATCGACGGGTAGTTCCCCGCGCTGAGAACGACGCGAAGGCTGGCGAGCGCGTCGTTGGTGGTGGCGAGCGGGGTCGTCGGGGCGGTCCCGAGGAGGGCCGTTCCCTGGAGGAAGTCGACTGTCCCGCTCGGGAAGGGGGCCCCGCTCAGCACGTACACGGCCGAGTTGAGGGTCACGCTCTGACCCGCATCCACCGACTGCGGTGCCGCTCCCACGGTGATCAGCTGGGGCGGCTGCGCCGTGCCGGACTGGACGCTGTCCAGGGAGATGACCGCGGCGCTCGGAGACACGGAGGCCGTCGTCACGCAGCCGGAGGTGCACCTCGACCCCCCCTTGACCGGGAGTGCGACCGTGGCCGAGGCGGAGGAGCTGAAGTCCGCCGTTCCCGTGTAGGCGGCGGAGAGCTGCTCGGTCCCCGCGTGGGCGAAGCAGGCGGTGAGCGTGGCCGTCCCACCAGTGAGGCTCGCCGTGCCGATGCTGGAACCGCCGGCCGAGAAGGTCACCGCTCCGACCGGCGTCGCCCAGGCCGAGGTCACCGTGGCGGTGAGGATGACCGGCTGACCGGTGGCCGTCGTGGTGGGGGAGGCCGTCAGCGCGGTGGCCGTGGAGGCGGCGCCGATCGTCTCCGTGACCGCGCCACTCACCGAGGCCGAGAAGTTGCCGTCGCCGGCGTAGTCGGCGGTGAGCGCATGCCCTCCCACGCCCAGCGAGGAGACCACGACCGCCGCCGTCCCGCCGGACAGGGTCGCGGTCCCGACGGCGGAGCCGCCGCCCATCAGGGTGACGGCGCCGGTTGGCACTCCTGTCCCGGAATCGGGGACGACCGACACCACGAACAGGAGGGCCTGCCCGTAGGGCGCCGGGTCCACAGTGGGCATCAGCAGGGTCATCGAACCCTGGACGGTCACCTCCTGCTCCAGCGCCTCCGACTCCGAGGAGGCGAACTCCGTCGACCCCGCGTACGTGGCCGAGATCGCCTGCGTCCCGGCTCCGAGCGCCGAATCCACCAGCGCCGCCTGGCCGGTCGCCCCGAGGGTGACGGTGCCAAGGCTGGTCCCCGACACCTCGAAGGTCACCGACCCGCTCGGGACGGCCGTCCCGCTGACCGGGATCACGGTCGCCGTGAGGATGATCTGATCGCCATACGCGGCAGGGTTCTCTGAGGAGGTGAGGGTCACCGTGGTGGCGATCTCGCTGCTGCATGCGAGCCCCGCCAGCGGCACGGCGAGCACGGCGGCGCCGGCGGCGAGCAGCAGAGCACCGAGCGGCCACGGTCCGCGGCGTCCCGGCATTCCTCTCATCGCCCTCCGAGAGTAGGGCCATCGGACGGTTGCCGAACCGTCAGCCACCTCGCGGACTGATGACATTCCTGTGATGTCGGATCAGGAAGCCACAGCTGCGTCACCGGCTGCAACATGGCTGCCACACGCCGGTTGCGAAACCGGGCCCGGAGCCCGATCAGCCGCTCGTCAGGTCCGCGTCGCCGGCCACCTGCGACTGCCGGGATGCGGTCAGGTCGATCTGCTGCTCCGGTCCCTCCTCCGGCTCGGCCAGCGGGTGGCAGGGCCAAATCAGCCGTACCTTGGTCCCCTGGCCGTGAGCGGACTCCAGGGTCACGCTGGCCCCGTGCGCCTCGGTCAGGACCTTGACCAGGGAGAGCCCCACGCCCATGCCGCCGTAGGCGCGGGTACCCCCGCTGTCGGCCTGGAAGAAGCGCTCGAAGACCCGTTCGTGGAGCGCGGAGTCGATCCCGATGCCGGTGTCGCTGACCTCGATGGTGCAGCTGTCGCCGTCGCGGTTGGCGTGCGCTTTGATGGCCACGCTTCCCCCGGGATCGGTGAACTTGACCGCGTTGTCGAGCAGGCAGCGGATCACCTGACGCAGACGGTCGCGGTCCGCGTCCACCCTGAGACGAGCGGGGACGTTGACCGTCAGCTTCACGGGGAGCCCGTGGGGGAAGCGCTGCGTGACCTCTTTAACCGCTTCGTCGACGGTCGCCGCCAGGGCGACCTTCTTGCGGTTCATGCGCAGGTTGTCGGCGCTGACCAGGGAGAGGTCGATCATGGTCTCCAGCATCTCCGAGAGCTGTCTCGTCGCCACCTCGACGTTGTCGAGGATGGCGAGCTTCTGGTCGTCGTCCGCCTCCGGCCAGACCATGCGGATCAGCTCCAGGTGGCCGACGATGGCGGTGAGCGGGGTGCGCAACTCGTGCTGCGCGGTGGCGAGGAAGTCGGACTTCATCTCGTCCAGCTCCCGCAGCCTGCGCACGGTCTCCCGCTCCTGCTCGAAGAGCCGCGTGTTCTCCACGGCGATCGCGGCGTTGTTGGCGAGTGCGGAGAGTGCTCCTGCATCGGCGTCGGAGACGCTGTCCGGACCGGTCACCGCGATCGCTCCGGTGACCCGCTGCCGGTAGAGCATCGGCACCACGAGCGTCATCTGCGCCCACGCTTCGCCGGCCGCCACCGCGTCACTCCGGCTGTGGGTGAGGCGTGCGGGGCGTCCCTGAAGCACGTCGGCCACCACAGCTGGAGGCAGGTCGAGCTCCCGTGCTCCGCCAGCGCCTTCCGAACCCTCGCCGCCGGCGGCGTTCTCGCTCGCGCCACTGCTCCTGGCGCTGACCACGAGCCGGTCGTCCTCGCGCGCCAGGAGCGTGGCCTCGGCGCGAGGACCGGCAAGGGACGCGGCTGCGGCGCAGACCGCGCCTTCCAGGCTGGGCATACCGGTGGTGGTGGTGGTCAGCGCTCGGGAGACCTCGTCAAGGCGCGATACGGCGGCGTCGACGTGGCGGATGTTGCTTTCGATCTGGCCCCGCATCTGGTTGACCTGTCGTGCCAGCACGCCCAGCTCGTCGCGTGACCGCACCGGGATGTCGGAGCTGTAGTCGCCCCCGGCGATGCGCGCGACACCGGCCGACAGCTGGGCCACCGGGCGGCGCACGAAGCGGTTCACGAAGAGAAGCACCAGCAGCCAGGTCGCCAGAAGCGCGGTGAGCGCCAGCCAGACCACGGTCAGCTCGTCGGCTGTCTGATCACCGAGGAAGAGCGAGGTCGGGGTCTCGACTCCCACGTACAGGACGGGAGGGCCGCTGTTGGGATTCATTCCCTCCAGGACGAGGGCGTTGTCGCCGGAGCTCGGCACGGTGGAGAAGCCGGCAAAGCTGCCCGACGACCGGCCCAGGTCGTTCTTGACGGAGGAGGGCGCGGACCTCGCCGTCAGGGAGGGGGAGGACGGATTGCCGGAGAGTGCGTAGAGGGTTGCGCCCGGCTGGTTGGCGATGATGACCGGGGTGTACCCCTGCCCCACCGCACCGAGGAGCCGGAGCAACTGGTCGGTGAGTGGCATGCTGTAGACGACGGCGCCCAGGACCTGGGTGGACCCGGAGATCGTGACCGGTGCCGCGAAGTCGTACACCGGGGTTCGCACGTCGAGGAAGTCGATGGCCTCGTCAAGGCTGCCCCGGAGGGCACCAGCCACCTCGGGGAGACCGGAGGAGAGCTCGGGCACGCCGGCCTGCTCGGTGGTGGCCAGCAGGGTGCCGTCGGCGTCGAACACTGCCACGGACTCGTCGGGGAGGTCGGTGATCACCTTGGTCGAGCCGGTGAGGAGGGCCGTGACCGCTGTCTGGGGGTCCGCGGAGCCGAGGGCTGTCGCCATCTCGGGCAGCCCGGCGACGTCCTGGGCGGCGAAGCGGGCCTGAGGGGCGGCGACCTGCTGCACCAGCTCGCGGTAAGCCTCCGCCCTGCTCTCGGCATTGGTCTCGGCGCCCACCCGCGTCTCCTGCTCGCGGCTCACCAGCAGGAAGGCGCTGACGCCCACGATGATGGTCAGGGAGAGGAGGAATCCGCCCAGGAGCAGCCGGGCGGCGAAGGTGATGCGGAGCCGGCGCACGACGCGTCGACGCCCAGGCGCGGCGGGGACCATGGCTGGAGGAAGCGTAGAACCGCGGTCCCGAATCCGATCAAATTGGGCGTGAATGTCGCGGGATTGTCGCAGCGCCTTGGTGCCGGCACGGCACCGACAGGCTGCCTGGCCCCCCCGCGCCGCCGTGGTAGAGTGCGTCGCGACGGATCCACTTCAAGCAGGTCCCGTGAGGCCGGCAAGGGGATCGGAGCCGGCTGTGCCGGTGCCCTTCCGCTGCGGCCCCACGGGTGGTCGGAGGGCATCGCCGATGACGCCGGTCAGCACCACCCGGAAGTTGGAGCACGTCATCTCCAGCGAGCAGTTCGACCGGGAAAGCCTCGACGACATCTTTGCCCGTGCCGACGCGCTGGCCGGGCACCGCGACACCCGGCTGGCCGGCCGGATCATGGCGACCCTTTTCTACGAGCCGTCCACGCGCACCCGCCTCAGCTTCGAGTCGGCGATGCTCCGCCTCGGCGGGGCGGTGATGGGCACCGAGGCGGCTCGGGAGTTCTCCAGCGTCATCAAGGGCGAGACCCTGGAGGACACCATCCGGATGGTCTCCTCCTACGCCGACGTCATCGTCCTCCGCCACGATCAGGCCGGCGCCGCCGCTCGGGCCGCGGCGGTGTCGTCGGTGCCGGTGGTCAACGCGGGAGACGGCCCCGGCGAGCACCCGACCCAGGCTCTTCTCGACCTCTACACCATCCGCTGCGAGCGCGGCAGCGCCGATGGCGCTCACATCGCCTTCTGCGGTGATCTCCGCTTTGGCCGCACCGTGCACTCGCTGGTGCAGCTGCTGAGCCTTAACCCCGGAGTTCGGATGAGCTTCGTCGCCCCTGAGGTGGTCCAGGTGGGTGCCGACCTGCAGGCCCGGATGGTCGCCGCGGGCGTCCCCTTCCAGCTCACCGATCGCCTGGACGAGGTGATCTCGTCCGTCGATGTCGTCTACCAGACCCGCGTCCAGAAGGAGCGTTTCACCGATCTCGCCGATTTCGAGGCGGCTCGACGGGCGATCCGCATCGACGCGGCGGTGATGCGGGCGCTGCCCCAGAAGGCGATCGTCATGCATCCTCTTCCCCGGGTGGACGAGATCGCGACCGAGGTGGACTCGGATCCGCGCGCCGCCTATTTCCGCCAGGCGCGCAACGGCGTCGCGGTGCGCATGGCCGTGCTCGACCTTCTGCTCGGATGACACAGGCGCAGCGCGCCGTGCCGACGCACCCCGCCGCCCCCGAGTGGGCACGGACCCGCGTGCTGGACGGACACGGGGTCAGCCGGGTCCTGACCCGGCTCGCCCACGAGATCGTCGAGGGTCATCCGGGCGACCTGAACCGAGTGGTGCTCGCCGGCGTCCGGGAGGGCGGCGTCGGGGTGGCTCGAGATCTCTGCGCCCACCTCGGGCAGATCTCCGCACCCGAGGTGATGCTCGTGGCGGTGGACGTGAGCGGCTTCCGCGACGACCGTCCGCGCCAGCCGGGGCTGGACGGGGCCTGGCAGGGGATCCTGCCGGTCACGAGCCGGACCCGTCCCACCCCCTCGCCCGAGGGGGCGATCGTCATCCTCGTCGACGACGTGATCCAGACGGGCAGGACCATGCGTGCCGCCTTCGATGTCGTCTCGTCGCAGGGGCGGCCGGCGGCGATCGAGATGGCCGTGCTGGTGGATCGGGGTGGTCGCGAGGTGCCGGTGCGACCGAACTATGTCGGAAAGAATCTTCCCGTGACCGCCGCGGAGTGGGTCCAGATCGAGCTCGGCTCGGATCTGGACGCGGGCGGGATCTTCCTGGTGCCCCGCCCATGAACTGCATCCTCCGCGGTGTCCGGGTCATCGACCCGCTCGCCCGCCGCGACGCGGCCGGCCAGGACGTCTGGCTGAGCGAGGGCCGGATCATCGCCATCTACAAGCACATGGGCGAGGGGACGCTGCCCATCATCGACCTCACCCCACCCCCGGGGGGCACCCCGGTCATCCTCTGCCCGGGCTTCATCGACATCCACACCCACCTCCGTGAGCCGGGTGACGAGGGCGCCGAGACCATCCACAGCGGCTCGCAGGCGGCTGCGGCCGGGGGTTTCACCCAGATCGTGGCGATGGCCAACACGGTGCCGCCGATTGACAGCCCCGACCGGGTCAAGGAGGCGACCTTCCGGGCCGTGGCCGCCTCGGTCCAGGTGCTGACCGGGTGTGCCCTCACCAAGGGGCTGAAGGGAGAGGAGCTGGTCGACATGGAGGCCTGCGCCGCCGCCGGGGCCGTCGCCTTCAGCGACGACGGCCGCAACGGCTTCTCGCCGCGTCTGCTCAGCGAGGCGATCGGGCGCGCCGTGTCACTCGGCCGTCCCGTGATGATCCACCCCGAGGATGAGGAGACCCTGGCCCAGGTCAACCGGGTGCAGGGGCCGGTGCAGCGCTGCTCGCTCCGCCCGGTCGAGGTTGAGACCCGCGCCGTCGATTACGCGCTGCGGGCTCTGGCCCACGCCGGGAAGGGACACGTTCATCTCCAGCACGTGTCGTCGGCTGCCGGCGTGGAGATGATCCGGCGGGCCAAGGAAGGTGGGGCCAACGTGACCGCTGAGGCGACCCCTCATCACCTCGGGATGTGGCTCCCCTTCGCGACCGAGCCGCAGCCGGCCGGACTCCTCAAGGTCAATCCCCCCCTCCGCACCGACCGTGATCGGGAGGCGTTGATCCAGGGTCTCCGTGACGGCGTGATCGATGCGGTGGCGACCGACCACGCACCCCATCGGGTCGAGGAGAAGGCGCTGCCGTACGATCGGGCCGCCCCGGGGATGATCGGACTGGAGCTGGCGCTCGCGGTCTGCATCACCCTCGGAGGGATGAGCGGGGACTGGATCCCCACCCTGGTGGACCGCCTCACCGTCGGGCCCTACCGGGTGCTCGGCAAGGCGTCCGGCATTCGCGAACCCCGGCTGCGGATCGGCGAGGCGGCCACCTGCGTGCTCTTCGATCCGGAGGCCGAATGGACCGTGGAGCCGGCACACCTCCGTTCCGGATCCCAGAACACGCCCCTGCTCGGGGCCCGGCTCCATGGGAGGGTGCTGATGACCCTGGTCGACGGCGCCCTCGTTCATCACGACCGCCAACGCCTCCCCTGGCCCGCGCCCGAGCCGCCCGCGGAGATGCCACATGCTTAGGGGACGGCTGGCGCTCGAGTCCGGTGTTGTCCACGAGGGGTGGCTCTTTGGGGCGCCGCTCAACCCCGCCACGTCGGGCGAGGTCGTCTTCAACACCTGCATGACCGGGTATCAGGAGATCTGCACCGATCCGTCCTACGCCGGCCAGATGGTGGTGATGACCTACCCGCTGATCGGGAACTACGGGGTGAGGGACGACCACGCCGAGTCCGGCCGGATGCACTGCCGCGCGCTGATCGTCCGGGAGCTCTCGGAGCGGGTCGGACACGCCGCGGCGGATCGCTCTCTCGACGAGGAGATGCGCCGTCAGGGCGTGCCCGGGTTGCGCGGGATCGACACCCGCGCGCTCACCCGCCATCTCCGCGACCGTGGCACCCTCCGCGGGGTGCTGGCCGTCGCCTCGGCGCTCACCCCGGAGGCGCAGGTGGACCTGGCCCGCAAGGCTCCGTGGGTCAGCGATCGCGACCTGGTGGCCGAGGTCTCCCAGACCGAGCCCTGGAGGCGCTGGGAGGAGCCGCTCTCCGTCGAGCTGGAGCTCGGCGTGCTCCGGAACGGTGGGGTCGGACGCTTTCGCGGAGTCCGGATAGTCACCGTCGACCTCGGCCTCAAGCGCAACCAGCTCCGGGCGCTGACCAGCCGTGGTGCCGAGGTGATCACCGTCCGGCACGACGCCGACCTCGACCAGGTGATGGGTCATCAGCCCCACGGCGTGGTGCTGAGCAACGGCCCCGGCGACCCCTCCCGGCTGCCCGGTCAGGTCCAGCTCGCCCGCCGGCTGCTCGAGCGTGGCGTCCCGATCCTTGGCATCTGCCTCGGACACCAGGTGCTCGGCCAGGCTGCCGGTGCGACGACCTCCCGTCTCGGCTTTGGCCACCACGGCGGCAACCACCCGGTCCGTGACGAGCTGAGCGGTGCCGTCTACGTCACCTCCCAGAACCACGAGTTCCAGGTCGACGCCCAGACCCTGCCGGAGGCTTCCGGCTGGTACGTGAGCGAACGCAACCTCAACGACGGCAGCGTGGAGGGGCTCCGCCACCGGAGCCTTCCAGTCATCTCTGTCCAATACCACCCGGAGGGCGCTCCCGGCCCCCAGGACCGGGCCGGGGTCTTCGACGAGTTCCTCACCCTCGCCTCCCAGTACGGCGACGCTCCTGTCGAGTTTCGAACCGATGGTCACGGCGAAGGGGAGGCTGGGGTGCGCGGTGATGGGCCCGGGGGCGCGGGCGCAGCCGAGGCGAAGCCCCACCCCCGGGTCCCGACCGGCAGCACGGAAAAACCCAAATCCGTGCTCGTCATCGGCTCCGGCCCGGTGATCATCGGCCAGGCTGCGGAGTTCGACTACGCCGGTACCCAGGCCTGCAAGGCCCTCCGCGAAGAGGGTATCCGTGTGGTGCTGGTCAACAGCAACCCGGCCACGATCATGACCGACGATCAGTCGGCGGATGCGGTCTACATCGAACCCCTGACCGTGCCGGTGCTGGAGCGGATCATCGCCGCCGAGCGCCCCGAGGGGCTGCTGGCCACCCTCGGAGGTCAGACCGGGCTCAACCTCGCCATCGCGCTCGAGGATGCCGGTGTCCTCGAGAAGTACGGGGTCCGCCCCCTGGGGACGTCCCTGGAGGCGGTCCGGACGGCCGAGGACCGGGAGAAGTTCAAGGCGCTGCTCCAGCGCATCGGTGAACCGGTGCCGGAGTCGCGCACGGTCGATTCTCTCGCTGACGCGCGCCGGTTCCTCGAAACCATCGGGTTGCCCCTGGTGGTGAGGCCCGCCTTCACCCTCGGAGGGACGGGCGGCGGGCTCTGCGCCACCGACGAGCAGTTCGTCGAGGTGGTGAGCAATGGTCTCGCCGTCTCGCCGATCGGCCAGGTGCTGGTGGAGCGGTCGCTCGCCGGATGGCGCGAGATCGAGTACGAGGTGATGCGGGACGCCGCCGGGACCTGCATCACGATCTGCAACATGGAGAACCTCGACCCCATGGGGGTGCACACCGGTGATTCCATCGTGGTGGCGCCGGCGCAGACCCTCACCGACCGGGAGCACCAGCAGCTGCGCAGCGCGGCGCTCAGGATCATCAGCGCGCTCGGCATCGCCGGCGGGTGCAACGTCCAGTTTGCCCTCGCCCCCGACGCCTCCGACTACCACGTGATCGAGGTCAATCCCCGGGTGTCGCGCTCCTCGGCGCTGGCCAGCAAGGCGACCGGCTACCCCATCGCCCGGCTGGCCGCCAAGATCGCGGCGGGTCGCCGCCTCGACGAGGTGCCCAACGCGGTCACCGGCAAGACCTGCGCCGCTTTTGAGCCCGCCCTCGACTACTGTGTGGTCAAGATCCCGCGCTGGCCCTTCGACAAGTTCCCAGAGGCCGACCGTCGCCTGGGAACGCAGATGAAGTCGACCGGCGAGGTGATGGCCATCGAGCGTAGCTTCGAGGCGGCCTTCAGCAAGGCCCTCCGCTCACTGGAGCAGCGTCCGCCCGCCGAGGCCGAGGTGAGAGACCCGGTGCTCCTCGAGAATCCCAACGATCGCCGCATCTTCGCGGTCATGGAGGCGCTGCGCCAGGGGGACTCGGTGGAGGAGGTGAGCCGCCGCAGCACCATCGCACCGTGGTTCGTCGACCGCCTCCGAGCCCTGGTCGGCGTGGAGGAGGCACTCCGGCGCGGCCTCGACGACGAAACCCTCATCTCCGCCAAACGCATGGCGCTCTCGGACCGGCGGATCGCCGAGCTGGCCGGCGTCTCGATGGTGGCCATCGCCGAGGCGCGGAGGCGGCTCGGCCTCGCCCCCACCTTCAAGTGCGTCGACACCTGTGCCGCCGAGTTCGCGGCGACCACCCCCTACTACTACTCCACCGTCGAGTCCGAGGACGAGAGACCGGCTCCGGACGGGGAGGCGGTGGTGGTGCTGGGCAGCGGGCCCATCCGCATCGGACAGGGCATCGAGTTCGACTACTGCAGCGTCCAGGCCGCGGAGGCACTGCGCCGTCAGGGTGTGGCCGCGATCATGGTCAACAGCAACCCCGAGACGGTGAGCACCGACTTCGACTGCAGCACTCGCCTCTACTTCGAGCCGCTCGACCAGGAGGCGGTCCTCGCCGTCATCGAGGCCGAGCGGGCCAGCGGAGTCGTCGTCCAGTTCGGGGGGCAGACCGCGATCAACCTGGCGGAGCCACTCGACCGCCACGGGGTCAACATCCTCGGCACCACGGTCGACACCATCGACCTCGCCGAGGACCGCCGCCGCTTCGAGGCGCTGATGCGCCGTCTGCAGATCCCTCAGCCCCACGGAGCGGCCACCCTCGACCCCCTGGAGGCGGCGGCGATCGCCGACCGGATCGGCTACCCGGTGCTGGTCCGCCCCTCCTTCGTACTCGGCGGCAGAGCCATGGAGATCGTCCACTCCCGCGACCAGCTCCAGCGCTTCGTGGCCGCGGCGATGGCGGCCCTCCCCGACGACGGTGATCGGGTCGGGGGCTCGCGGGGCACCGTGCTCGTCGACAAGTACCTGTTCGGCACCGAAGTCGACGTCGACGCGGTCTCTGACGGTGAGTCGGTGGTGATTCCCGGTCTGATGGAGCATGTGGAACGCGCCGGCGTCCACAGCGGCGATTCGATGGCCGCCTATCCCGCCGCGGGACTGGACGCGGAGGTCACCCGGCAAATCGTGTCGGACACCATCGATATCGCCCGTGCGCTTCCCGTTCGCGGCCTGTGCAACATCCAATTCGTCATCTGGCGCGGCCTGCCGCACGTCCTCGAGGTGAACCCCCGGGCATCACGAACCGTCCCCTTCATCAGCAAGGTCACCGGGGTGCCGATGGTTGAGCTGGCGACGCGGGTGATGCGGGGCGAGAAGCTCCGCGACCTCGGTTACGAGACCGGGCTCCGCCCGGCCGCACCGCTGGTCGCCGTCAAGGCCCCGGTCTTCTCCACCGTCAAGCTCGCGCTGGTGGATTCGGCGCTCGGCCCGGAGATGAAGTCGACCGGCGAGGTGATGGGCATCGACATCAGCCTCGGAGCCGCTCTCGAGAAGGCATTCGTGGCCGCGCTCGGTTCGGTGCCGTCCAAGGGCGCGGTGCTCTGCAGCATCGCCGACGCCGACAAGGCGGAGGCGCTCCCCATCGTGGCCCAGCTCTCGGCGCTCGGCTTCGGGGTCTACGCCACCGCAGGCACCGCGGCGGCCCTGAGCGCCGCCGGCATCAGCGCCACCGCGGTGGGCCGGATCGGGCAGAGCCGGCCCAATGTCCTCGACATCATCGAGGAGGGCAGGGTGTCCCTGATCGTCAACACCGTCTCCAACCTGGAGAGCGACGAGCTCACCGTTTCGCCGGACGGGAGCCGGGGGCTCGCGGCCGCTGGGCGCACGGTCAAGGACGGCTATCGCATCCGGCTGGCCGCCGAGCATCGCCGGATCGCGTGCTGCACCTCCATGGACACCGCGCAGGCTCTGGTCGATGCCATCGCCCGGCAGCGCCGGGGAGGGGACATCACCGTGGCCACGGTGCGCGCCTATCGCGAGGGCATCGTCGCGGCGGTACCCGGGTGAGCAGCCCGCTGTCCGATCTCGGGCGTGCCCGGGACGAGTCCGGGGAGGTGGTCGCGGTCGAGACGCTGGACGGCGGGATGGTGGAGATCACGGCCCGGCTGCCACGCCTGGCCGCCACCGCGCGCCCCGGGGAGTTCGCCCAGCTCCGCGCCTGGGGTGGGGTCGACCCGCTGCTCCGACGCCCCTTCAGCGTGGCCTGGACGGCGGGGGAGCTCTGCTCCTTCGTCCTCGAGGCGGTCGGTGCAGGCACCCGCCTGTTGGTGGCGCTCCGCCCCGGCGACCCGCTCCAGGCGCTCGGTCCGCTCGGCAACGGCTTCCCCCTCGATCCCGTCCCGGTCCGCGCCGTGATCGTGAGCGGGGGCCTGGGCTGCGCCCCCTTCCCCCTCCTGGTTCGGGAGCTGCGCCAGGGTGGCTGCGCCGATGTGATCGTGCTGAGCGGTGCCGCCACCGCCAGCCGTCTCTATCCCGCGGAGCGCTTCCGGCGGGGCGATGATGCGGTCCGCGTGGTCGAGACCACCGACGACGGCAGCCGGGGCCGGCGCGGCCTGGTCACCGAGCTGGTCGCCGGCGTCTGCGACGAGACGGCCGCCGTCTATGCCTGCGGCCCCAACCCGATGCTCGCCGCCCTGGCTCAGACGCTCCAGCGGCTGGCCCGCCCCCCTCGGCGTGCCGACGTCTCCCTGGAGGCGCCGATGGGTTGCGGCTTCGGCACTTGTCTGGGGTGCGCCCTCCCGGCAGCGGGAGGCGGATGGTTCCTTTGCTGCCATCAGGGCCCCGTGAGGGAGGTCTCAGAGGTGGACTGGCCCGGGCTGCTCGCCCTGCCCCCGGCGCACGTCGCATGACCGCTCCCGACCTGAGTGTCGACCTCGGGCGCGGTCTGGTCCTTCCCGCTCCCGTCGGCCTGGCCAGCGGCACTGCCGGCTACGGCTTCGAGCTGCGCCAGCTCATCGACATGGACCGGCTGGGCGCCCTCTTCACCAAGGGGACGACCCTTCACCCTCGGGAGGGCAACCCGCCTCCGCGGGTGGCCGAGGTGCGGGGCGGATTGCTCAACGCGATCGGCCTCCAGAACCCCGGGGTCGAGCACGTCGCCTCCATCTACGCGCCGGAATTCTCCCGCTGGGGCATCCCGGTCGTCGTCAACGTCGCGGGGGGCGACGTCGAGGACTACCTCCAGTGCCTGGATCGGCTCGAGCGGGCGGAGGGGTTGGCCGGCTACGAGCTCAACATCTCCTGTCCCAACATCGCCAACGGGCTCGACTTCGGCCGGGATCCTGCGGCCGCCGGCCGCCTGGTCGCCGCCGCGCGTGCCCGGACCGGGCGCCACCTGATGGTCAAGCTCTCTCCCAACGTGACCGACATCGCCGCGGTCGCGCGCGCCGTGGAGGAGGCGGGCGCCGATTCCGTCTCGGCGGTCAACACCTACGTGGGGATGAAGATCCACCGGGGCATCCGCGCCCCGGTGCTGCCGGGAAAGGGTACGGGCGGCCTCAGCGGGCCGGTGATCAAGCCGCTGGCCCTCGCCGCGGTGGCCCAGGTCAGCGCAGCCGTGGGCATCCCGGTGGTCGGGGTGGGCGGCATCATGGATGCGGGCGACGCCCTGGAGTTCCTCATCGCGGGCGCGGTCGCGGTCCAGGTGGGCACGGCGACCTTCGTGAACCCCGCCGCGAGCCTCGACATCCTGGATGGCCTGACGGCGATCGCCACCCGAGCCGGGGCGCGGCGGCTCGGTGAGCTGTGCGGCCCGGCCCGCCCGGCCGTGCCCCCTGCAGGGATCGAACCCGCATCAACCGGTTAAAAGCCGGCTGCTCTGCCGTTGAGCTAAGGGGGCGGCTGGAACCGCATTATGCCCACCGCCTCGCCGGGGAGCGGGAAGGGGGCGCGGTTGGGGACGCACCCCCCACCGCACTGCGGGTGGAACGCTCAGCTTCGGCGCCACCCGAGCGGTCCGGTCGATGTCGCACCATCTTGGCTGTGCCCGCCACCGTTCGGGGCTTCCCCGCCGTGTTCCCGGTCCGGAGAGATGGTCGCCGCTCATGGCGCTACCGGCTCACCGCCGGACTCTGCCGCACCTTCCTGCGGGTGCTCTTCCTCCGCCGTCTGCGCTTCGAGGGGGGCGCGAACGTGCCTTTGGAGGGCCCGCTCGTGGTCGCCTCCAACCACATCAGCAACTGGGACGGGGTGATCGTCGGCTCGTTCTTCTCGGGCACCCTCTTCGCGATGGTCAAGCGGGGGGTGTTCTGGCCGCCGCCGTTCGCCTGGCTGCTTGGCGGCTGCAACTGTTTCCCCGTGGACCGGGGCACCGCCGACCGTCGTGCCCTGCGGATCAGCCTCGACATCCTCCGCGGCCGAGGGCGGCTGCTCATCTTCGTGGAGGGTCACCGCTCGAGGGGTCGCGGGATGCGCCCCGCCGAGGCGGGGGCGGGGTTCCTGGTCCGCCGTACCCGGGCTACGGTGCTGCCGATGGCGATCTGGGGAACCGAGCGTGCCCTCGTCCGCACCGGCGGGCTGCTGCCCCGCCGGGGCCATCTCCGGGTCCGCTTTGGCCGTCCGGTGACCATCTCAGGGGGCGGCGACCAGGAGATCGCCGATGCCATCGCCGCCGAGGTGGCGGCCCTGCTGCCGCCCCGGTACGCGGGTGTTCACGGGCACTCCGGGACTCCGGGGGCGGGCTCACCGGACATGGCCGCCGCCGACCCCCCCGGCGACCGGCCGCTCGCGAACCGCCCCTGACGCCCCTCCCCGGCTAGGCCGGTGGCTTCCCGTCGCCCGGCTTCTCGCCGCTCTCCAGGCAGGTGAAGGCGACCACCTCCTTGGTGTCGGGCGCCGAGTCGAAGCGGACGATCGCGGTCTGGCTGAGCACCGTCTCGACCCTGCCGGTGGTGCCGACGGGGTAGTTGCCGATCAGCGTGCCCGTGCGGGGGCGGGTGTTCTGGATGAGCACAACCCGCTCGCCGACGGCGAACGGAGGAGGCGGCTCCTCCCGGGCGCTGGGCGGGCGGCCCGGCTGAGGCCGCACCGGGGGCGGGAGGACGGGGCCGACCACGGGGTCAGCCTCCTCCTCGTCGTCCACCTGGACCACGGCGTCGTCGACCAGGTCGACGTCGACGACATCGGGGATCTCGACCTCGGGGATCTCGACCTCGGGGACGTCGTGGACCTCGCCGACGACCAGCTCGAGGTCATCGTCGTCGCCCGCAACGGCGTCCAGGTCAGCGGGCTCGTCGTCTAGATCGTCGCCAGCCATGTTCCCCTTCTCGTCTTGGGATGAGTGCTGAGAGAGCGAGGATACCGCCTCGCCAGCCCGGTGCCGCCCGGGTGTGGAGGGGAGAGTTGCCAAGGCCCACCCGGGCGTCAGCCTAGAATCGGGCACGATGGCGGTTCGTACCTGGACGGCACTCTCCCCCCGAGCCCAGCAGCGCGCCCTCGAGATCGCCCCGGGGGCGATGACCTGGGCGGTGCTGTTGACCCCTTTGATCGTCGGCTTCGCCATCCGGTTCAACGATCCCGCCGACCTCTGGGTGCTGGGACTGGGAGCCGTGCTCCTCGATGCCTACTGGTTTCTCCGCACCGCGGTCACCGTCTACTTCGTGTGGCGCTCACTCCATGAGCTGCACCGCGTCGAGGCCACCGACTGGTGGGCCGAATGCGAGGCCATCCAGCCCTCCGAGGGCGCGCTTGGACCCAACGACATCACCCACTGCGTGCTCATCCCCACCTATACGGAGCGCTACGAGGTGCTGCGCGCCACCGTCGACGCACTCGTCGCCCAGCACTACCCGGACCAGCTCAAGGTCTGCGCCATCATCACTCGGGAGACCGACCTGGCCGGCTGTGAGAATGTCGCCCGGCTGCGCCGGGAGCTAGGGGGTCGCTTCCGCGCCTTCATCCACATCAAGGACCCGTTGCTTCCCGGGATCGTGGTCGGCAAGTCGGCGGCGATGGCCTATGGCGGACCGGTGCTGCGCCGCCATTGCGACGAGCTCGGGCTGGATCCCACCCGGACGCTGATCACCGACCTCGACTCCGACTTCCGCCTGCACCCGGAGTATTTCGCCTACATCACCTGGAACTTCCTGCACGTCGATCGCGCGCTGACCTCGATCTGGCAGCCGGTGCCCGTCTTCCTGAACAACCTGTGGCGGGTGCCGGCGGCGGTCCGGGTGATGGCGACGGCGGCGACGCAGTGGCAGATGTTCCTCCACCAGCATCCCGAGCGCCTGGTCATGTTCTCCTCGTACACCATGTCGATGAAGCTGCTCACCGAGGCTGGGTACTGGGACGACGATGTCATCCCCGAGGACTCACGCTTCTTCTGGAAGGCCTTCTTCCGCTACGGCGAGCAGCTCCAGGTGCGGCCCGCCTTCCTCCCCGTCTTCGGCGATGCTCCACGAGCGCGCGACTACGCCGCCACCCACGTCAGCCAGTACAACCAGATCAAGCGCTGGGCCTGGGGTGCGACCGACGTGCCCTACGTCTGCGTGCGGCTGCTCAATCATCCGGAGATTCCCTGGAGGCTGCGGGCACAGCGCTTCCGCTTCCTGATGTTCAACCACCTCACCTGGGCGACACTGCCCCTCCTGTTGCCCATCGGGGGTTCGCTGCCGGCGCTCATCGATCTCGACTACAGCCTCTCTCCGACCGCCACCGCGCTCGGGCTGCTGACCACCGTCATCCTCACCATGACCCTGCTCAACACCCTGGTCCTGATCGTGGTGGACCGGGCGATGTGCCCCAAGCCCAGCGAGTGGGGCAGGTGGCGCCGCCTCTACGCCGATTTCCAGCTCTTCCTCTACCCGGTGGTCGGGCTGGCGCTGTCGGTCATCCCCGCCTTGGAGGCGCAAACCCGCCTGATGTTCGGCGCTTACCTGGAGTATCGGGTCACCGACAAGGAGTGATCGACGCCTGAGGCGGAGACTAGACTGGGGTCACATTCCGTTCGAGGCCCGCGCTGCAGCCGGCCTGCCGTCAGCTGGACGGCCGGCGCGAAAGCGCGATCAGGGAGGAGCATCGCGATGTCCGAGAAAGCTCCCGTGACCACCACCGACGCTGGCATCCCGGTGCCGAGCGACGAGCACTCCCTGACCGTCGGGGACAGCGGGCCGATCCTGCTCCAGGACCACTTCCTGATCGAGAAGATGGCGCAGTTCAACCGCGAGCGGGTGCCGGAACGCGTGGTCCACGCCAAGGGCGGCGGGGCCCACGGCTACTTCGAGGTCACCGAGGATGTCAGCCGCTGGACCAGGGCCAACTTCCTCCAGCGCAAGGGCACGCGCACCCCGGTCTTTGTCCGCTTCTCGAGGGTGGCGGGCGAGCTCGGCTCCGCCGACACGGCGCGTGACCCGCGCGGCTTCGCGGTCAAGTTCTACACCGACGAGGGCAACTACGATCTGGTCGGCAACAACACCCCAGTCTTCTTCATCCGCGACCCCAGCAAGTTCTCCGACTTTATCCACTCCCAGAAGCGCCTCCCCGACAGCCACCTGCGCAGCGCCACCATGCAGTGGGACTTCTGGTCGCTCTCGCCGGAGTCGATGCATCAGGTGATGATCCTGATGAGCGACCGGGGCACCCCCTACAGCTGGCGCCACATGAACGGCTATGGCAGCCACACGTTCAAGTGGGTCAACGCCGCCGGCGAGGCGGTGTGGGTCAAGTACCACTTCAAGAGCGAGTCGGGCATCCGCAACTTCACCGACGCCGAGGCCAAGGCGATGAGCGCGGAGGATCCGGACTTCCACATCCGGGATCTCTTCCAGCACCTCGCCGGGGGCGGCGAGGCGGCCTGGCGCCTGGAGGTTCAGATCATGCCGCTGGCTGATGCCGACGGCTACCGGTTCAACCCGTTCGACCTCACCAAGGTGTGGCCCCACAAGGACTATCCCGCGATCACCATCGGCCGCATGGTCCTCAACCGCAACCCGGGCAACTACTTCGCGGAGGTGGAGCAGGCGGCTTTCGAGCCGTCCAACATGGTGCCGGGCGTCGAAACCTCTCCCGACAAGATGCTGCTCGGCCGTCTCTTCTCCTACCCGGACGCACATCGCTACCGGATTGGGGCCAACTACCAGCAGCTGCCCATCAACCAGCCCCGTTCCCCGATTCACAGCTACAACGTTGACGGTCCGATGCGCTACCGGCACGCGGGTGACCAGCCGGCCTACGCGCCCAACAGCCTGGGCGGTCCGGCAGCGGACCCGTCCCGCTACGGCGAGAGTTCGTCGCACGTCGAGGGCAATCTGGTCCGCTCCCCCTACCGGCTGCACGCGGAGGACGACGACCATACCCAGGCGGGCATGCTGTACCGCGACGTCATGGGCGACGTCGAACGCGAGCGTCTGGTCGCCAACCTCACCGGCCATCTCTCCGAGGTGGACGTGGAGGCGGTGTTGGAACGGTCCCTCGCCTACCTTCGCCAGATCGACGGCGGGCTGGGCGCACGGGTGGCGGCCGGACTGGGCCGGGGCAAGGGCTGACCGTCCCCCGGCTACGAGCCCTCCGAGGAGCGGGAGGAGATGTGCGCGGCGCGCCTCGTGAGGTCCTCCCCGTCAGAGGCTGACCGGGCGCCCGCTCAGGACCTCCGCCGCCAGCAGGTACGCGCCCGCGCTCCAGCTCTGGCCGGGTGCCCCCTCGGGCTCTCCGGTCCGCGCGTCGATCCACTCGTGGAAGCCCCACCCAGGTCCAGAGGTCCGGTTGAGCCGGTTCGCCGCAGTCAGCCGGGTGAACTCGGCACCGGCCTCCGCCACCATCCCGACTCGCTGCAGGGCGACCACGTAGAGGGCGCCGATGAAGGGCCAGACGCCGCCGTTGTGGTACCGGCCGGGGGGGTTGCGCCAGCGCTCGTCCTGGAAGCCCTCCAGGTCGTGCCGGTACATCCCCCAGCGGTCGCCGGGCTCGAAGCTCCGGGTGTAGGTTGGCATCGGATAGGGGACGCCGGCCGCGCTCCGGTGCAGGAACTCCATGATCAGCCGGGCTCGCTCGGGGGCGGCGATCCCGTACAGGATCGCGAGCACGTTGCCCAGGACGTCGCACTCGTCCACGTAGCGGCCCCCGTCGACGTGGGAGAGATAGTGACGCCGGTCGTCGCGCATCGCGTCGCGGCGAGCGGCCGGGCCGACCGGGTGGGGGAAGTCGGCGTCGGAGCCGGGCGGATGCCCGACTCCCTGGAGGAGCTCGCCGTGGTCGGAGCCGGGTTCCGGCCAGAGTAGAAGGTCGATCTTGCGGCGGAGCAGCGCGGCTCGCGCCCGGTATTGCTCGGCGTCGCCCGGGAAGATCTCCGCCATGCCGAGCAGCGCCCGGTGGTAGAGGGCATTGACGTAGAGCAGCTTCCCCGCGCGCTGCAGCGTCGAGTCCATCCAATCTCCACCGGACGGGGAGTCGATGAGGGTGAACTGGTTGGCGTCCTGGTCCGCCAGCCAGAGGATCGCCCGCCGCAGGTGCGGCCTCAAGCGGCGCTGGAGCCGGTCATCCGGATGCGCGTTGAGGTGCTGAGAGGCGGCCACCACGAAGAGGCAGGTTGCGTCGGTGCAGCCTGCCTCGTGGAAGTCCCAGTAGCCCCGGCGGGGCCACCAGGCGTTGGGCAGCTGCCCGGACGCCGCTTGGAGTTGAGCCAGCCCCACCAGGCTGCGCGCCACCGCCCCGACCAGCTCAGGGTCGGCGGAGACGTTGACCCCGAGTGAGGCAAAGGCCACATCACGGGTCCACACGGCGGCGTAATGGGGGAGCTCCGCGGAGGCGAGCAGCCCTTCCGGGGCGGCGGCGGCCCGGAGCACAGAGAGCGCCTGACCGACGCCCTCGGCGAGATCGGAGGAGGCCTCAGTCCCGATGCCCGCTCTCGACGTCGCGGTACTCCCCGGGGCTGACCACGGTTCCGGGGGCGAAGCGGACCGCTTGCTTGGACACCTTCGAAGCCCTCGATCTCTGAGAGGTGGCGGCGAGCACCGAGTCTAGCCCGCGCTGCTGGAGACGGCCAGCCCGCAGGCCTCACGTGCCATGTCGAGGGTCTGCCGAGCCGCGACGCGGGCACGCCGCGCGCCGTCGGCGAGGACGTCGTCGACCAGATGTGGCTGCGCGGCGAGCTCGTCACGCCTCTCGCGCATCGGGGCGAAGTGGTCGGCGATCGCCTCCGCGAGCCATCGCTTGACCTCGACGCAGCCGGTCCGCGCCCCCCGCTCGCCCTGCCAGATCTCTGCCACCCGGTCAGCGCTGAAGAAGCTGTGGAGGATGCAGACGTTGCAGTGCTCGGGGTGGCCGGGGTCGCTGCGGCGCGGCCGCTCGACGTCGGTGACCATGGTCATCACCGTCTTGCGGAGCTGCTCTGGGGTGTCCAGCATGCCGATGGTGTTGCCGCGGCTCTTGCTCATCTTGCTGACCCCGTCGGTGCCCATCACCCGGGGGATCTCGGTGAACAGCCCCTGAGGTTCTGGAAAGACCTGGCCAAAAAGATGATTGAAGCGGCGCGCGATCTCGCGGGTCAGCTCGATATGGGGGGCCTGGTCCTCACCGACCGGGACCCGATCGGCGCGGGGGAGGAGGATGTCGGCCGCTTGGAGCACGGGGTAGCCGAGAAGCCCGTAGTTCTGATTGTCGGGGAACTGCGCGACCTTCTCCTTGAAGCTGGGTACCCGCTCCAGCCAGCCGAGCGGCGTGGTCATGGAGAGGAGGAGGTGCAGCTCGGCGACCTCGGGAAGGTCGGACTGCAGAAATATGATGGATCGCTGCGGATCGAGCCCGGCGGCGAGCCAGTCGAGGACCATCTCGGTGATGGCCGGCCGGATCGTCGCCGGGTCGGTGACCGTGGTCAGAGAGTGGTAGTCGGCGACGAAGAAGACGCACTCGTACTCGTCCTGCAGCTGCACCCAGTTGCGCAGCGCACCCAGGTAGTTGCCGATGTGCATCCGCCCGGTCGGCTGCATGCCGCTCAGCACCCGGAGCCGCTTCCGCGGGGACGCTGGGTCGGGGCGGGGGCTCTCGACAGTGGCGTCTGGCATGGGCCTGCGATTCTAACGGTCCATCTGTCCCCGATGCGCTGCGGGAGCAGCGCTTCTTCGATGTGGCGCACGAGCGGGCCCCGATCCGCACACGGGTCCCGGGGAGCGCGTTGCAGGGGGGGTTGCTATACGCTTGATGGAGCCCCGTGCCGCTTCCGCGCCGGGCCTACGAGAGGAGGATCGCGTCATGGCACTGCCTCGTCGGCGACTCGGCAGCGTCGGACCGGAGATCACCCACGTGGGCTTCGGCGCCTGGGCCATCGGTGGAGGGGGGTACGCCTTCGGCTGGGGGGGCCAGGACGACACCGCCTCGATCTCCGCCATCCACCGCGCCGTCGAGTTCGGGGTGGACTGGGTCGATACCGCGGCAATCTACGGGCTCGGCCACTCCGAGGAGGTGGTGGGCAAAGCGCTGGCACAGCTTCCCGTGTCGGAGCGTCCGCTGGTCTTCACCAAGTGCGGCATGGTCTGGGCCCCCGAACGGCCGACAGCCTTCCCCCGGCGGCTGCTGTCCCCGGAGTCGATCCGCCGCGAGTGCGAGGCGTCGCTGGCGCGACTCGGGGTGGAGGCCATTGACCTCTACCAGTTCCACTGGCCGGACGACACCGGGGTGCCGATCGAGGAGAGCTGGGGGGCCCTGCTCCTGCTCCGCGAGGAGGGCAAGGTCCGCTGGTGCGGCGTCTCCAACTTCGACGCGGCTCTCCTGGAGCGCTGCGAGCGCGTGGGCCACGTCGATTCTCTGCAGCCGCCCTTCTCACTGATCAACCGGGGGGCCGGAGCCGAGCTCCTCCCCTGGTGCGCGGCCCACGGCACCGGGGTCATCGTCTACAGCCCGATGCAGTCGGGGCTGCTCGCCGACAGCTTCTCGGCGAAGCGGGTGGCGGCCATGGACGCCGACGACTGGCGCCTGGGCAGCCCCGAGTTCACCTCGCCGCGGCTGGAGCGCAACCTCGCGCTCCGGGATGCGCTCCGCCCGGTGGCTCAGCGCCACGGGGTCTCGGTGGCCGCTGTGGCGGTGGCCTGGGTTCTGAGCTTCGACGGTGTGACCGGGGCCATCGTGGGGGCTCGCTCGGCGGCTCAGGCCGAGGGCTGGCTTCCCGCCGCCGACCTCAGCTTGAGCTCGGCCGACCTCGACGAGATCGCGTCGATCGTCGAACTCAGCGGAGCTGGCTCCGGCCCCGGTCGGTCGCCGCGCTGACCCCGTCGAGGAGCGGCTCACCCAGCAGCGCCTCGTAGACGGCCACGGTGGACCTGGCGGCCGCCTGCCAGGTGAAGGTCGCCGCGTGCTCCAGCCCGAGCCGCCGCCGCCGGGCAGTCTCCTCCGGGTCGGAGAGCAGACGCTCCAGCGCGGCGCGGAGCGCCCCCTCGTCCCCGTCCGGGACGAGGACGGCGGCCTCGCCCGCGACCTCGGGGAGGGAGCTGTTCTGAAAGCCCACCACCACCGCGCCGCAGCCCATCGCCTCCAGCAGGGGCAGCCCGAAGCCCTCGTAGGCGCTCGGAAAGACGAATGCCGCCGATCCTCCGTAGAGGGCGACCAGGTCCTCGGTCTCCACGAAGCCGAGCTCCCGGCCGTGGTCGCCGAGGGTGGCGAGCTGGGCTCGCACCGCGGGCTCGAACAGTCCCTGCTGACCGGCGACGACCAGGTCGACATCGTGGTCCCGGCGCAGCCGGTGGGTCACCTCGACCAGGTGGGGGAGGCCCTTGCGCGGCTCGAAGGTACCGATGCCGAGGAGGTAGGGCCGGCGCAGCCCGAAGCGGGCCCGCGCCGCCTCCACCGCCTCCGGGGGCGCCGGCCGGTACCGGGGCGACAGGCCGTGGGGGACCACGTGGATCCTCTCGGGGTCCACGCCGGCGATACGGATGCAATCCCGGGCGGTGGCGCTGCTCGGGGCGATGATCGCGTCCGCGTTGCGCAGCAGCCGCAGGCCCGGACGGCGCAGCAGCCTCGATCTCCAAGAGTACCCGGGGAGGAGAAACGGGATGAGGTCGTGGACGGTCACGACCACCGGGATCGAGGCCCCCTGGGGCTGGCCGTACTCGACCGCGTGGTAGAGGCGAGCCGGGTGCCCCCGCAGCGCCCTCGCGACCAGTAAGGGGTCGGCCAGGACCTGGGCGCGGCGTTCCAGACGGAGCGTCCGCGCTCCCACCACGAGGCCGCGTCCGGCGAGATCGTTCGGCTCTGGGGCGCCCCCTCCGAGGAGCACGGCCACCTGGGGGGCGAAGCCGATCCCAGCCATGCCGTCGAGGAGGCCGCGGAGGTAGGTGCCGATGCCCCGGCTTGCCGAGTCTCCCTGGAGCGGGCGGGCGTCGATCAGGACCGATCTCATCGCCGATCTGCCGGCCGCTCCGCTCCCCCGATTCCCGGCACGGGCGCAATCAATCCCTCCAGACGGCGCACCACCGCGTTCCAGCGATAGTGAAGGGCAACGAAACGCCGTCCCGCATCGCCCAAACGGGCGGCCTCGGCAGGGTCGGCGACGAGCCGCTCGGCGCCGTCGCAGAGGCCCGCGGGATCGCGGAAGAGCAGGGCTCCGCCACCTCGCTGCGCCTGGCCGGCGAGGACGGGGGAGTCGCCGTTCAGGAGGCAGGGGCGGCCGGCTGCCCACGCTTCGAGAGCGACCAGCGAGAGGCTCTCCAGGCGGCTGGGGACGACCACGGCCTCTGCCCCCGCCAGCGCAGCCCAATGCTCATCGTCGCCGAGCCATCCGAGGCTGACGACACCCTCCGGCGGTGTCGCCAGCCCGCCGGGGTCCCCGATCAGCACCAGGGAGACCTCCGGATGCCGGCGGCGCAGCAGCGCGTAACCGTCGAGGAGGAGGTCCACTCCCTTGCCCGGGGTTGCTCGCCCCGCGTAGAGCAGGTAGCGGTCCAGGCCGCGCTCGCGGCGGAAGGCGTCCCCGTCCAGGGCCACCGGCGGTTCGATCGCCACCGCGCCGACGGCATGAGGGCGCTCTGTGGCGACCGGGTGGACCGCTTCCAGAAGGCTGCGCTCCTCCTCGGTCAGGTACCAGAGGGCGTCGGCCGCGGCCACCGCCCGCCCCACGGCGCGGAGGCGCAGCGCCGGCTCGTCGTGGGCGGCGGGGATCAGCAGGCGCGGATGCGCTGCGGCGGGGAGCCCCCAGATGGTCGGGTGGTAGAGGTAGGGGATGAAGAGGGTCGGCCGGTCGGTCCCGGTGGCGAGTGCGCGGATCAGTGCCGGGGCGAACGGTCCCTGGCTCACGAGCCATGCGGTCTCGGGCCGCAGCGCCGCAGGAAGCCGGAACATCGCTCGGCTCATCTGGTGAAAGAGGCGGGGCTGCCGCCTTCCCACCACCTCGAACCGCCGCACCCGCACCCCGCCGTCCAGGTCGTCCCCGGCGGGAAAGGCCGGCGACCAGGTCGTCTCGTCGCCCGCGGTGGTCGTCCAGACGTCGACGTCCCACCTCCGAGTTTGGAGGGCGTGGGCCAGCCGCCGGATCAGCTGCTCGCTCCCCCCGCTGACGTCCGGGCCGTAACGGGGCACCACCAGGCGGAGCCGGCGCCGGCGCCGTGGGGTCCGGTCGGGCGGCGTGAGCGCTGCCTCGCCGCCGTCATTGGCAGGGCCGGTCACACCCCGACCGCGGACCGCCGTTCCGCCTGGTACCAGTCGGCCCTGGTGAGCGGGAGCCCGGACTCTCCGCGGCCACCCTGCCGCACCGCGAGCAGCTGGTGGATGCCGATGCTGCCCTGCTCGAAGCCGACCCGGCTGCCGCTCATGTACAGATCCCAGACCCGCGCTCGCGGCAGGCCGACCAGGGCTACCGCATCGTCCCACCCTGCCTCCAGCCGCTCCACCCAGTTGCGCAGGGTCAGCGCGTAGTGCTCGCGGAGGCTCTCGACGTCGCGCACCTCGAGCCCGCTCGCCTGCAGGGCCGTGACCATCGACCCCACCTCCTGAAGCTCACCGTCGGGGAAGACGAAGCTGTTGAGGAAAGCCCCGATCCCGCTCTTCCCGGGCCGGTTGGTGATGCCATGGATGAGGGCCCGGCCCTCCGGCCGGAGCAGGCCGTGGACGGCCTCGCAGTAGCCCGCCATGGCCCGGCGGCCGACGTGCTCGACCATCCCCACGCTGGCGATGGCGTCGAACTCGCCGTCGAGCCCGTCCCGGTAGTCGGCAAGCCGAATCTCGGCCTTCCCCTCCAGCCCGAGGGTCCGCACCTGCTCGGCTGCCCACTCCGCCTGGCGCGGGCTGGCAGTGATCCCGAGCGCCCGCACACCCCAGTGCTGGGCGGCGTGGATGACGAGGGATCCCCAGCCGCAGCCGATGTCGAGGAACCGCTCCTCGGGGCGCAGCCGCAGCTTGCGGCAGACCATCTCCAGCTTTGCCTCCTGGGCGCTGTCGAGGTCGGTGTCCGGGGTCTCGAAGTAGGCGCACGAGTAGGTCAGGGTCCGGCCCAGGAAGAGCCGGTAGAACTCGGGCGGCTGGTCATAGTGGTGGCGGATCGCGTCGCTGTCGCGGACGCGGCTGTGCAGCCGTCCGCGGAGATGCGCCTCCACCCGGATCCGGCGGGGATCGGGCCGGGCTCCCAGTGCCAGTGCGGTGGTGAGGATGCGGGGGAACAGCCGAGCCATCCTGCTCATCGAGAGATCGTTGACCCGCGCCAGGAAGGCGTAGAGGCCCTCGACCTCTAGGCTGCCCTCGGCGTAGGCCCGGCCGAACCCCCGGTCCGGCAGGTCGCCGACGAGACGGTCGAGCCCCCTGCGGCTGCGAAAACGGAGGATGAACTCCGGTGTCTCCGCCTCCCCCGCGCTGCTCCCGTCCCACAGCTCCAAGCGCCAGCGATCGGTGTCCCAGACCGCGGTGAGGACGGAGAAGAGACGGCGGGCTGCACCGGTGTCAACGCTCGCACTCGGCTTCATGGTCACCACTCCCCACGTGTTCGCATGCCCGGGATGGTGGCACATGAAGGGTTGGGGCTAGGCGCGTGGCGCCGCCCTGGGCGCGCCCCGGCCAGTGAGGGTTAGGCGGTCCAGCAGCTCCGACATCCGGACCTTCAGAGCCGCATCCGAGAAGTCGCCGAGCCGCCCGCGTCCCCGCTCGATCAGGAGCTGCCGGAGCGGCGCGTCACGGATGACCCGGTCGATCACCGCCCCCCACACCAGGGGGTCGTCGGTGTCCAGCAGGACGCCCGCGTCTCCCACCGTCTCCGGCACCGCGGCGGCGGCACGGGCGACCAGAGGGAGTTCAAACGCCCAGGCCTCCAGCAGGTGCATTCCGAAGCCCTCGTGCTCGCTGGCGCAGACCGCCGCCGTCGCGCCGGCGTAGAGATCGCCCAGCTCCCGGTCGCTGCGCCGTCCCGGCAGCTCGACCGCGCCGGCCACCCCGAGGTCGCTCGCCAGGCGGCGGAGCCCGGCCGCGTAGGTCTCGGTGTCGTTCCAGCCACCCGGCAGCACCAGCGTCGCCTCCGGCTGCCAGCAGGCACGGAGCGCGGCCAGCACCCGGATCAGCTCCTCCTGCCGCTTGTTGGGGGCGAGCCGCGAGACGAAGATGAGGCGTGGGGGACCGGAGGGGTGGGCGGGGCGCGGCGAGAGACGCGCAAGGTCGACGGGGGGAGGGATGACCATGGTTGCCGGGCAGCCGGCGGCCTGCAGTTCGGCGGCGTTGTAGGCGGAGTCGCCGATTCCCAGCTCGACCACGGGGGCCAGCCGGGCGAGGTCGCGCCTGCCCTGGTCGAGCCAGTAGGCGACCCGAGGGCTGGCCGTCCGGTAGTAGGCGGAGGGGGTGATGTTGTGGTAGACGAGCGCCCGCCTGCACCCGAGCCCGGCAAAGAGACGCGCCGTTGCGGCTCCGATGCTCAGGTGGTAGAGGACCAGATCGCCGGGTCCGACGCTCGCCTCCAGCGCGGCCGCGGGCCGCGCCTCTCCCACCAGGTGCTGGTGAATCTCCTCGGCGAAGATCTCCGAGGCGAAGCCGGCCTCCAGGAAGGAGGAACGCATCCGCCGCACCGCCTGGCCGATGGCGTCCCCGGGCGAGAGGACGGGAAGGAGCTGGTGGATCGCCATCATGGCTTCAGACGAACGCCGCCCCGTCGCCGGGCGCGCCGCAGGAGCGGCGGCAGGCTCCCATCAAGCGTCTCCTTGCCGCGGTGTCTCCGTGCCCGGCTCATCCGGCGTCGCTGCAGGCTGACGCTCCAGTCGGGCCAGCCGCTGCTCGACGGCGCGCAGTTCCCGCAGGATGGCTAGATTGAAGCGGGTCTGATCCTGGGCGATCGGAGCGATGTACCAGGAGAGCAGCCGCCGTTGCACGCGCTTGCAGAAGACGGCCACGCCCCCAACGATCGGACGCGTGGAGCGCAGGGGACGCGCGCTCTCCACCACCGCGTGCGCCTCGGGCGGCTCCAGCCCTTCGTCCGGGTGGAAGGGGGCGTCGAGCTTCTCGAGGAGGGACGGGGGGTACACCCCGGCGGCTCGGTTGCGCACCACCTCGTTCTGCAACTCGGCGACGACCGCGTTCACGTCCGGGGTGCCGGGTCGGGGGGTACCCAGGCGCGACCCTCCCTCGGCGCCGGGTGGAGCTGCGTCGCTCATCCCGGTCAGCCTACGCCCTCGGGTCGAACCGGTCCGGCCAGGTCGGCGGCTGCTCGTCGGGCACGACCGACCACACTCCGCCCGGCTCGATCACCCCCCGCCGGGCCCGTCGGTCGATGGCCCGGAAATGGACGGCGTTCTTCAGGTGATCGTAGGGGGCTTGATCCCGCCGTCCCTGGATCTCGACATCAACGCTGTACGTGCCTTCGAGCAGGGAGAGCTGGGGGATGTCGAAGCGGATCGTCCCACCGGCTCCTCGCTGACTCTCGCCCACCTGGGCGTACTGACTGACCGGGAAAGTGGCCTCCGACACCATGAGCCCGTCGCCACGCATCAGCCAGAGCACGCAGGTGAAATCGGCGATCGCGTCGTTTTGGATCCGGTACCCGAGCTCGATGCGGACGAAGCCTCCGGTCGCGGGGTTGACGTCCTCGACTCCACGCTCGTCCAGCATCCGGATCCCGGTCACCACCACGTCCCGTGCCCCCCAGCGCTCGATCTCGGCGTTGGGGCGGGAGCCGTCGGCGGCCATGCCGATGGCGCGCCGGTACTGACTCGTCACGTCCGCTGCATCGCCGTCCGCCACCAGACGGCCGTGGTCAAGCAGCAGCGCACGGTCACAGTAGGTGGTGACCGCTCCCAGCCCGTGGGTGACCAGCACCACGGTGCGGCCCTCCCGCTTGTAGCGGTTGAAGATGTCGAAGCACTTCTCCTGGAACGCGGCGTCACCGACGGCCAGCACCTCGTCCATCAGCAGGATCTCGGCGTGGGCCTGGATGGCGAGCGAGAAGGCGAGCCGCACCTCCATTCCCGACGAGAAGTTCTTGAGCTTGTGGTCGACGAACTGTTCCAGGCCGGCGAAGCCGATGATCTCGTCGAACAGATGGTGCAGCTCGGGCCGGTTCAAGCCGAGGATGGAGCCGCTCAGGAAGATGTTCTCCCTCGCCGTCAGCTCGGGATTGAATCCGACCCCCAGCTCGAGGAAGGGGGAGACCTTGCCCTCGATGGCGACCACTCCCGCGTCCGGTCGGTAGATGCGCGAAAGGATCTTGAGCAGGGTGCTCTTGCCCGAGCCGTTGTGGCCGATGATGCCGAGGAACTCACCGGCCCGCACCTCGAAGTTGACGTCCAGCAGCGCCTCCAGGGTGCGGTATCGCGAGGCGCTCCGCCAGTGGGTCATCCGGTGCTTGAGGGTGGCGCTCCGGTCCAGCGGGATCCGGAAGCGCTTTGAGAGGTGCTCCACCCTGATGGCGAGATCGCGATCAGCCACGTTCAGAGGTTCTCTGCGAAGCTGCGGGCGCGAACCCGGAAGGTGAGCGCGCCGAAGATCACCACCATGAGCACGGCGAGGAACGGTAGCGGTGCCTCCCAGGGGACGTCCAAGGCGGCGTACTGGTGGACGGCGGCCAGATGGCCGGTGACGACCAGCTCGGTCCAGGGGGCCTCGGGGGTGAGCAGGGCGTGGCGGAGGTCCTCGATCGTCTGCATGATGGGATTGGCGGCCATGATCTGAACGATCCAGAGGAGGTGCGGAGTCTGCGGCGTCTTCGAGCCGACCTCCAGGGCTAGATGGAGCCGCTGCAGCACGTAGGTGAGGCTGAACATCACGCCAGATCCGTAGAAGAGGAGCTGCATCAGCACCTCCCAAAGGTGGCTGACGTCGTGGAACTGGACAAAGAGCGCGGAGAGGAAGAGGGAGATGCCGAGCGCCAGCAGGTAGAGTTCGAGGAGCAGTGGAAGGACGATGATGATGCGCAGGCTGATGTCGATCTGGTGCAGCCCCACCGCGATGACGAAGACGATCAGCAGGTTGATGACGAAGGTGAAGAGCGCCGAGAGCGAGGCGGCGATGACGAGGATGGAGCGGGGGAAGTAGGCCTTGCGGATCAACCCCCCGTTGCTCGCGATGGCCTGCATCGCTGACCCAGTGCACTCCGAAAAGAAGGTCCAGACGACGATCCCGAGCAGCACCTGCATGCCGTAGAACTTCGTCCCATCGTTGATTTTGAAGAGATCGACGAAGATGAAGTACATGATCGCGAAGATCATCGCCGGCTTGAGCAGTGACCAGAAGTAGCCGAGCACCGACCCCGTGTACCGGAGCTTGAACTGGCTGATCGCCAGCTCCACGGTCAGGTGTCGATAGTGGCGGAAGCTGTCGAGCTGCGACGCGGCGCCGGGCAGCTGTGCGTCAGCGCCAGCGGACATTGATCATATGGAACTGAGCAACCCAATCACGATGTCGGGACACAACCGACGGGGCAGTGTAGCAATCGCGCCACCACGGCCGGTGGCACGTGGGGCGGCCCCTGCTATCCGCTCCGCGTACCGGGGGCTCCTCCGTTCGGAGGGAAAGCCTGCGCTCTCCCACCTCGCTACGTCACCCCTGGTAGCATCCGGCGGCGTGATCGACGATCCCATCCCTTCCGGCCCTCTCGGCGAGCGCCTGCGGGCGCTGATCCGGGATGTGCCCGATTTCCCGCGCGAGGGGGTGCTGTTCAAGGACATCACCACCCTGCTCGGTGACGCCGAGGCCTTCCGTACCGCCATCGACGGCCTGGTCGACGCCTATCGCGACGCTGGGATCGAGGTGGTCGTGGGGGTGGAGTCCCGAGGCTTCGTCCTCGGAGGGGCGCTGGCCTACCTGCTCGGGGTCGGTTTCGTCCCGGTCCGCAAGCAGGGCAAGCTGCCGGCTCAGACCATCTCGGTCGCCTACGCCCTGGAGTATGGCGAGGCGGTGCTGGAGGTCCACGCCGACGCCATCCGCGCCGGCCAGCGGGTGCTCATCGTCGACGACCTGCTGGCGACCGGGGGGACTGCCCGTGCGTCCGCCGAGCTGATCGAGCGGCTCGGCGGCCAGGTCGTCGGAATCGCCTTCCTCATCGAGCTGGCCGGGTTCGGCGGAGCCGAGGCCCTCGGCGAGCGGAGCCACGTTTCTCTGATCCGTTTCTGAGCGCGGGGCGCGCCCGGCCCTCGGGTACCATGGCCGTTCGACCCACTCGCATCACCCCTCGCCAGGAGATGGCATGACCAGCAGCGCCGGCACCTCCACCTATGACGTCGCCGATCTCTCCCTGGCCGACGAGGGCGATCGGCTGATCGCCTGGGCGGCCCGCGAGATGCCGGTGCTCGGCCTCATCCGGGAGCGTTTCGAACGGGAGCGCCCCCTCGCCGGCCTCCGGCTCGGCGCCTGCCTCCACGTCACCAGCGAGACGGCCAATCTCGCCATCACCCTGCGAGCCGGCGGCGCCGACGTCCGGCTCTGCGCCAGCAACCCGCTGTCGACCCAGGACCCGGTCGCCGCGGCGCTCACCGCCCATCACGGCGTCCCCACCTTCGCGGTCAGGGGCGAGGACAACGCCCGCTACTTCGAGCACATCAATGCGGTTCTCGATCATCGCCCCAATCTGACCATGGACGACGGGGCGGACCTGGTCGCCGAGTTGCACAAGACCAGGACCGAGCTCATTCCCGGGGTCCTGGCCGGGACCGAGGAGACCACCACCGGCGTGATCCGGCTGCGCGCCATGGCCGCCGACAAGGCTCTGCGATTTCCGATCGTGGCGGTCAACGAGGCGCTCACCAAGCACATGTTCGACAACCGTTATGGCACCGGGCAGAGCACCCTTGACGGCCTGATCCGGGCCACCAACGTCCTGCTCGCCGGCAAGACCCTCGTGGTGTGCGGGTATGGGTGGTGTGGACGCGGCCTGGCCAGCCGGGCCGCGGGCCACGGCGCCCACGTCGTCGTCACCGAGGTCGATCCGGTTCGGGCGCTGGAGGCAGCCATGGACGGCTACCGGGTGATGACGCTTGCCGAGGCCGCTCCACAGGCCGATTTCATCGTCACCGTCACCGGGGACATCAACGTCATCGACCGCCACCACTTCGAGCTGATGAAGGACGGCTGCATCGTCGCCAACAGCGGGCATTTCAACAACGAGATCAACCTGGCGGCGCTGGACGACATGGCCTCGGGGGTCTCCCGTCCCCGGCCCTACGTCGAGGCCTACGGGCTGCGCGACGGCCGAACCGTCAACGTGCTCGCCCAGGGGCGGCTGGTGAACCTCGCCGCCGCCGAGGGGCACCCGGCGGCGGTGATGGACATGTCCTTCGCCAACCAGGCGCTCTGCGCCGAGTATGTCGCCCGCCACCATGAGGAGCTGGAGCCCCGGGTCTACGACGTCCCGGCCGACATCGACGCTGCCATCGCCGCCCTCAAGCTCTCCAGCATGGGCATCGGCATCGACGTCCTCAGCGAGCAGCAGCGCCGTTACCTGGCGTCCTGGGAGTCGGGCACGTCCTGACCAGGCGCGGTACCTTTCGCTCGTCACACCTGACCAGGAGGTCATCAGCGGTGCCCCACGTCTCCCGAGCGTCCACTCTCCCGCTCCCTCTGACGGAGCCGCGGCTGACCACCCTCTCCAACGGAGCAACCCTCCTCAACGCGCCCTCGGCGAGCCGCAATATCGGCGTCTTCCTGATCGTCAGGGCCGGGTCGCGCGACGAGACCGCGGAGACGGCCGGCCTCGCCCACTACCTGGAGCACATGTTCTACAAGGGGACTGAGCGCCGGCCCACCACCCAGCAGATCACGCGCGAGATCGACCGGCTGGGAGCCTCCACCAATGCCTACACCGACACCGAGGAGGTCGGCTACTACGCCGAGGGCCCGGCGACGGCGATGCGCCAGCTCGCCGACATCGTCACCGACATGCTGAGCCGGCCCCTCTTCGCCGTCGAGGAGGTCGAGCGGGAGCGCAACGTCGTGCTCCAGGAGCTATCTGCCCGGCTGGCGGACCCCGACGGCTGGATCTGGGACCGGCTGGGCACCGTCGCCTTCGGGGCCGACCAACCCGTGTCGTGGTCGGCGGCCGGCTTTCCGGCCGTGGTCGAGAAGGCAACCCGTGAGCAGCTCCTCGACTACCACCGTTCCTTCTACGCGCCCGCCTCGATGTGTCTGGTCATCGCCGGCGGCGCCCAGCTCGAGCCCGAGCGGGCGGAGGCGCTGCTCGCCGACGTACCCACCGCGCAACCGCGGCCCCGCGCCCAGGCCCGGTGGGGCCTCGGGGACCGCTACGCCGCCAACGTGCGCCCGTTCACCCCGGCCGAGGAGCCCCAGATCAAGATGGCCCTCGCCGTGCCCGGCATGCCCGCGCTGGACGCGGACCGGACCGCCCTCTCCGTGATGACCTACATCCTCGGAGGAGGGATGTCGTCGCGCCTCTTCCACACGGTGCGGGAGCGCAACGGCCTCGCCTACTCGATCTTCGCCCTCCACGAGGCCCTGGAAGACATCGGGGTGTTCGCGATCGCGACCGGCACGCGCCCCAAGGACGCGGCCAAGGCGGTGCGCCTCTCGTTTCGGGAGCTGCGCCGGATCGCCGCCCGGCCGGTTCCCGCCACCGAGCTGGCCGCCGCCAAGTCGGCCATGATCGGGCACATGCTCCGGGGCACGGAGACGGCGATGGCCAGCGCCCGCTTCTACGGCACCCGCTGGCGGGCCCGGCTTCCCCTCGAGACCCCGGACGATCGAGCCGCGGCCGTCAGCCGGGTGACCGTCTCCGACGTCCAGCGGGTTGCTGAGCGGATCGCCGCCGGCATTGAGGACGTCCGGCTCGCCTTCGTCGGCCCCAAGGACCAGGGCGACGCGCTCCTGGAGGCTGCCCTGGACCGCCGCTCCGGCTGATCCGCAGGGCACCCGACGGACGGGCATTCACCCCGCCAGAGCGCTGCGCAGGGCCTCCGCGATCCGTCCCAGATCGGAGTCGCCGACGCCCGGGTGGATCGGCAGGGAAAGACAGCGCCGGGCCACGTCGGTCGCGTGCGGAGTGTCGTCCCGGATCACCAGCGGGTTCTCTCGGAAGAGCGGATAGTCCCAGACGAGACGCGGGTAGTAGACGCCGGAGCCCACGCCCTGCTCGTGCAGGTGGGCGACGACGCGGGCCCGGTCTCGGCCGGTGGGAAGCAGAACCGTGTACTGGTGCCATGCGTGCTTCCGGCCTGGCGGCGTCGCCGGGATCACCGCCCCCGAGTCCGTCCCGATCAGCTCGGTGAGCCGTTCGGCGTTGTGGCGCCGCTGCGCGGCGATGGTCGCCAGGCGCTCCATCTGGGGCACGGCGAGCGCGGCGGCGAGGTCCGTCATCCGCCAGTTGTAGCCGACGGCCGCGTAGTCATAGCGGGTTCGCATCCCCTGGTTGCGGAGCAGACGGATGCGTTGGGCGACCTCCGCGTCGGCGGTGGTCACGATCCCACCCTCACCGCTCGTGACGTTCTTGGTCGCATAGAGCGAGAAGCAGCCGATCCCGAAGCTGCCCGCCGCACGTCCGTTCAGGGTCGCGCCGTGGGCCTGGGCGGCGTCCTCCACGATCGCCAGACCGCGAGCATCCGCGACCTCCCCGATCTTCTCCATGTCAGCCATCAGCCCGTAGAGATGGACGGGTAGCAGCACCCTCGTCTGCGCGCCGACCAGCGCCGCCGCGGATGCCGGGTCGATCACGTAGTCGTCGGTGATGTCGGCGAATCGGGCGGTGGCACCCCGCCGGAGGATCGCATTGAGCGTCGCGACGAAGGTGAAGGGGCTCGTGATCACCTCGTCTCCGGGGCCGATGCCCAGCACCTCGAGCGCCGCGTCGAGGGCCACCGTACCGCTGCTCACGGCCACCGCGTGGGGCGAGCCGGCCATGACGGCGAAGAGACCCTCCAGCCGCTCGACCATCGGACCCTGCGCGATCGCACCGCTGCGCAGCACCTGCAGGACGAGCCGCTCCTCTTCAGCACCGAAGCGCGGGGCTGAGATCGGGATGAAGGGGGGGCCCGTGGGGGCCTCTGACGCGTGTGTCACCTCGTTGCCTCCGATGTGGTGAACCCAACCGGCAGCTTCTCCCTGCTGATCTTCACCTGCCCGCCCTCGGTGGTTCCGGCTCACTCGCCGCAACCCGCTCGGCGGTGCGGTGCGCCGGGAGGATGCTGGCGATCTCGTCTCGGAAGTCCGTGCGCCCCTCGACCAGGTCGATGAAGTGCTGCAGCTGCAAGGCGAGCGGCTCGCCGGCGTGGCGGACAAACGGGATGTCGATCACCGTCTCGGTGCGGAACCTGGGAGCTTCCGCCATCATGTACTCAGCCCGGATGTGGCGGTACACGGTCACGTCCTGACGCAGCAGATCGACGTCATAAACGGCCTCGGTGGTGGTGACCACCATGGTGCGCAGCTTCCGCTGGCTCATCCGGCTGGCGGAGAGGGTGGCGATCGGGCCGCCGGCGAAGCGCAGCATGCAGTCGGTGTGCTCGCTGAGGGCCTTGCCCTCTGGGACCAGCGACTGGGCGGTCACCTCGACCGGCTCACGTCCACCGCAGAGCCGGAGCACCAGATCGATGTCGTGGATGAGCAGGTCCCAGATCACCGACGATCCCGCGGTAGGGGAGCCGGGTGAGTGGCGCAGCGTCATGAGGTGAAGCAGCTCGCCTTCGAGCCCGGCGGACAGGGTGGCGATCACCGCGTTGAATCGCTCGACAAAGCCGCACATGAGAGGCAGGTTCCGGGCCTCCGCGAGAGCGCAGAGCGCCTCGATATCGGCGCTCGAGGTGGCCATCGGCTTTTCGATGAGAAGCGGAAGTCCCTCCTTGAGGAGCAGCTTCCCGATCTCAACGTGGCGGTCGGTGGGAGCGGCGATCACCACTGCGTCGCATGACCGAACCGCCTCGAGCTCAGCCGCGGAAGTGCAGCCGTACGCTTGCGCTAGACGTGCTGCTCGATCGTGGTCGGGATCCATGACCACTCCAAGGCTGGCGTTCGGCGCCTGGCTAATGACTCGGGCGTGGTTGGCCCCCATCGAGCCTGCTCCGACCAGGGCGATGCGCAGCGGTGACCTGTCCTCACGGCGACGCCGGTGAGGTGGGCGGGCGAGGTGTTCCCGGCCGGGCATCAGTAGGACATCTCCGTCCACCGCCCAGGGTTCCGGCCCAGCCACTCCCATTCTGCGGCCAGGCCCTCCTCCAGGGCCGTGCGCGCCTCCCACCC